>JBKJQD010000320.1:0-10401 GCA_046594125.1 Aestuariivirga sp. | reverse complement strand
ATCGCCGTTGTGCAAATGAGGATCGCCACGCACCTCGACGATGACCGTCTGGCCCAAGGCAAGGCGCATATGGGCAAAGCCCGATTCGCCGAGACGCTCGATGATGTCTACGGTTCCGGCGATCCGTGGGCCGCCAGCGCTGATGAGCGACATGTGTTCGGGGCGGCAGCCCAAGGTCACGGTGTCTCCCGCCTTGCAGGCCGGAGGAAGCTTCACGGCAAGCTTCTGGCCGCTGCCCAGTTCGAGACTGTCCGGCCCCACCACAGTGGCGGCGAGGAAGTTCATGGCGGGCGAGCCGATGAAGCCCGCGACAAAGAGATTGGCGGGCTTGTAATCGGGGTCGAGCGGCTTGCCGGTCGGCTCGATGCGGCCCTTGTTCATGACCACGATCTTGTCCGCAAGCGTCATGGCCTCAACCTGGTCGTGGGTGACATCGACGATGGGGCGGCCGATGGCGACGCGCTGGCGCTGACCGCCGGAAAGTTCGCGCGGGCGCCGCTTCAGCAAGGGCTCAAGCTGCAGGTTGCGGGCGGCCTCGGCGACGCGGGCCGCGATCTCGGGTTTTGGCGTTTTCGCAAATTTCAGTCCGAAGGCCATGTTGCTTGCCACATCCATGTGCGGGTATAGCGCATAGGACTGGAAGACCATGGCGATTTCACGTTTGGCGGGAGCCAAATCGTTCACCGTCTCAAGGCCGGCGATGGCCCGCAGCAGCGTGGACTTGCCGCAGCCCGAAGGTTCGACGCCCAGGGTGAGGGTCTGCCTGCCGCCAGTAGGCGCCAGAAGCAGCGGGAACCACAGGTCGTTCCAAAACGGGATCATGGTGAAACCGCCACCGTCGCCATGAGAATTTCGGCGGCTGCAGCGGCGTGTTGAAGATCGCCTTCTTGGCCTTGAAGGAATTCATCACCACCAGCAGAATGGGAAACAGCGCAAGCAGTGTGTGCAGTGTGTAGTGTGTAAAGCCCGAGGATGGTGTGAACGACAATGGCGCAGGCGGGTTTACGCATGGGGTTGGACTCGCGGAACGAGGCCCTCATCCGGCCTGTCGGCCACCTTCTCCCGCCTGACGGCTGGAGAAGGCGGTGGAGCTCCATCACCGGTGTCTCCATCCAAGGCATGCCGCACCTCGACGCTTCAACTGCGGCAAAAGCGTCAACCATGTCTCTGAACAGGTGTCACCTATGTCCCCGGCCCAAACATAAGCCCGGCGATGACAGTCTTGAATTTGCAGACGCTTACTTCTGATGCGGAGTGTACCACTTCTTCAACCCGTCCTCGAGTTGGGCGGCGGCGGCGTCGGGCGTCATGGTGCCGTTGAGCACCTGGGCCGAGACGTTCCACATTTCGCTTTCGAGGTTCGGCGTGCCACGCGACAGGATCTGGTAGGAGTTGCGGATCGTCGACTTGCACTGGCCGCGCCAGCTGACGAATTCCTTTGCCAAGTCGTCGAAGATCGTCACCTTGGCGTTGGACAGCGGGAAGAAGCCCGGCAGCGCGTTAGCGAAGATGCCGGCGAATTCTTCCGAGCCGATCCAGTTGAGGAAGACCTTGGAGTCGGCGGCGTTCGCCGTCTTGGCATTCATGCCGATGCCGATGTCGGGGTGGTCCGAGATGTAGCAATCGCTGCTGCCGGCCGGCGGCGGGGCCTTGAAGGCGCCCATGTTGAGGTTCTGTCCTCGGAAGGTCAAGATGTCCCAGGAGCCTGCCGCATAGATGGCACCCTTGCCAAGGCCAAATAGGTTCTGGCTGTCGCGATAGGTCTGGGCCTTGTAGGCTTCACCCATAAAGGGCGCCCACTTGGCCAATGCCGCGAAGGTGTCGGCATAGGCCTTGTCGGTGAGCTTGGCCGTGCCGTCGATCAGGGCCTTGCGGCCTTCCTCGCCCTTCCAGTAGTTGGGGCCGATGTTCTGGAAGCCCATGGTGGCGGCTTCCCACAGTTCGTTGGTGCCGAGTACCAGCGGCGTATAGGTGCTGTTGGCCTTGACCTTCTCCAGCAAGCCCAAGAATTCCGCTTCAGTCTTGGGCGGCTTGAGGCCCAGTTCCTTGAAGATGTTCTTGTTGTAAATGAAGCCATGAATAACCGAGGCCATGGGCACGCAGAAGGTCGACTTGCCGTCATCGGTAGTCCAGGCGCTCTTGGCCACGTCCGAGAAGTTGGCCATGCCCGGAAGATCATTGAGGGCGGCGAGTTGGCCTTTGTTGAACAGTTCAAGCGAGGCATCGAAAGGCCTGCAGGTGATGATGTCGCCGGCCGTGCCGCCTTCGAGACGGGCGTTCAGGGTGGCGTTGTATTCCTTGGGTGCTGTCGGGTTGAACTTGACGGTGATATTCGGGTGCTTGGCCATGAAGGCCGGGATGATTTGGTCTTTCCAGATGGTGGCGTCGTCATTGCGCCAGCTCTCAATGGTGAGATTGCCCGCCGATGCGGCCCCGGTAAGGGCAACAGTCGCCACGGCGGCGAGGAGGAGTATTTTCAATCCGGTCTTCAGCTTGGCCGTCTCCAGGTGATTGTTGAATATCGATTATGGCGCGGCAAGGCGCTTCAAGGCCTGCCGCAGATTTCCATTTGCATCGCCCAAAAGCCTTTGCGCCGCATCATCGTCTTTGGCACCCGCACAGATGAGCACGGCGGCCTTGACGCTGCCTTGCGCCATATCGATGGCTGACAGTGACTGCGTTTCGCTGGCGCCGGTGATGCGGCTGACGATGGCGGCGGCGCGGCGCCGGAGCTTGCGGTTGCCCGCCTGCACATTCACCATCATGCCGTCGTGGACGGCGCCGAGCTTGATGAAAGTGAGGGTGGAGAGAAGATTGATGGCCGCCTTCTGGGCCGTGCCAGCACCCATGCGCGTTGACCCGGCAATAACCTCGGGCCCGGAATTGAGAACAATCTCGGCATCGGCGGTGGCGCCAAGTGGCGAACCAGCGTTGTTGACGATGGCGATGACGAAGCAGCCACGCTCAAGGGCGCGGCGGGCGGCGGCTGTAGTGTAGGGTGTCGTGCCTGAGGCGGCAACCGCAATGAGCGTATCGCGGACCCCGCAGGCTTCGGCGGCGCGGGCACCTTCTTCCGCGTCATCTTCGGCATCGGCGATGGTATCGAACATGGCGGCGCGGCCGCCGGCGATGAGGTAGCCTATTCTTTCCTCGGCAAGACCGAAGGTGGCGGGAAGCTCGGACCCGTCCTGCACGGCGATGCGGATCGAGGTCCCGGCCCCGGCATAAAACAGCTTGCCGCCGGCCGAAAGGCGGCTGGCAAGCGCCGTGGCGGCGGCGGAAATCGACGGGGCCGCGGCACGCACGGCGGCGATGGCGCGCTCCTGTCCGGCCACCAGGGCGTCGAGGATGCGGGCATCGTCCCAAGTGTCGATCCCGGTGAAATCAGTGAGGCTGACCTCGGTTTGAAGACGTTCCATTCCCATGGCGTTAGCAATACCAAACCGCTACCACTTGTCCAGAGGAAATTTGTGATAGAAATAAACGATATGTAATCAACATATTAGACGTGGATAACAAAGCACTTCTCATTTGGTATTGTTTTGGTATTATATATTTGCATGAACCAGGCTCCGTTCCATTTTCTTGGCATCGATGGTGGCGGAAGCCGTTGCCGGGCCCGTATACGTGACCGTGGCGGCGCACTGCTTGGTGAAGCGGTGGGCGGCGCTTCCAACATTTATCAGGATTTCGACGGGGCCTTGGCCACCATCGTGGCGACGGCGCGCGAGGCTGCCGCCAAAGCCGGATTGCAAACCACATCGCTCCATGCCGGCATGGGGCTGGCCGGTATCGTCACCTCGGTTGGCGCTGAAAAGATCAACGAAGCCCATCTGCCGTTTGCCTCGGTCAGCGCCGACAATGACGCCTATGCCGCTTGCATGGGGGCGTTCTCGGGCGGCGATGGTGGCATCGTCATCGCCGGGACCGGCTCCATCGGCTTCGCGCTGGTTGGCGGGCAGCGTCACATGGTGGGCGGCTGGGGCTTCCAGCTTGGCGATCATGGCTCCGGCGCCTGGGTCGGGCACCATGCGGTGCGGCGCGTGGCGCTGGCCATTGATGGACTGTTGCAGCCGACCCGCCTTATCGAAGAACTACTGGCGCGCACCGGGCGCACCCGCTTTGACCTGTCGCGCTGGTCGGAGCAGGCGATGCCGAAGGACTATGCGCAGTTTGCGCCCATCGTATTTGAATGCGCAGGCCAGGGCGACGTGCAGGCCATGATGATCGTCATCGAGGGGGCAGCGGCGATTTCCAATCTGGGCCGGGCGCTGCTGGCGCGTGGGGCCGGGCGCATCTGCCTGCTGGGTGGCTTGGCGCAGGTCTATCCGCCCTATCTCGATGCCGATGTGAAGCGTGCCTTGGCACCGCCTGCGGCGGACGCCATGGACGGGGCCATCATGATGGCCAGGCGGGCGCAAGGTCTTGTGGAGCATTGGGCATGAGCAAGCTATTCGCAGCCGAGCGTATCGTTGGACCAGACAGCGCGCCGCTCTATGCCCGCATCAAGAAGCTGGTACAGGGCGCGGTGACGGCTGGCGAATTGAAGCAGGGCGATGCCATTCCCAGCGAGCGCGACGTGGCCGACATGCTGGCGGTATCGCGGGTCACGGTGCGCAAGGCCTTCTCGGAACTCGCCGCCGATGGCGTGCTGGTGCAGCGCCGGGGGTCGGGCACCTATGTGAGCGGACCGGTGCGGCGCATCGAGCAGCCCTTGTCACGACTCACCAGTTTTAGCGACGACATGAAGCTGCGCGGCCTCAAGACCGATGCCGACTGGCTCGACCGCTCGTCAGGGCTGCCGACGCCGCAAGAAGCCCTGAAGCTGTCGCTGTCGCCCGGCGATCCGGTCTCGCGCTTCCACCGGCTGCGCCGCGCCAACGGCGTACCGATGGCCATTGAACTGGCGGTCATCCCGTATCGTTTCCTGCCTGATCCGGCCAGTGTCGGAGGTTCGCTCTACGCAGCGCTTGATGGGCGCGGGCATCATCCGGTGCGCGCCTTGCAACGGCTGCATGCCACGGCACTTTCAGCGCAGGACGCGAAGCTGCTCGATCTTCCCAGTGGCAGCCCGGCGCTGTTCATCGAACGCATCTCCTATCTCGCTGATGGCCGCATCGTCGAATACACGCGCTCGCATTATCGTGGCGACTCCTATGATTTCGTCGCCGAATTGACGCTCGCTCCGGAGGCGAAACCATGAGCCATATGGCGCGCGAAGCCGCCGAAGCACCCGAAGCGGTAGCGCGCTTCCTCGACCACAACGGCAAGGTGCTGACCGCATTGGGGGCGAGGTTAAGGCAGATGCCGCCACCGGTGGTGCTGACATCGGCGCGCGGCAGTTCCGACAATGCGGCGGGCTATTTCAAATACCTGACGGAAATTCTTTTAGGCGTACCCTGCGCCTCGGTGGGGGCATCGGTGGTCTCGGTTTATGGCGCGAATTTAAAGGCCAAGGGTTCGCTGTGCATCACCATCTCGCAATCGGGCCAGAGCCCGGACATCGTGGCGCTGCAGGAGGCGGCGCGCAAGGCTGGCGCTCTCAGCGTGGCGCTGGTCAATGTTTCGGACTCGCCCGCCGCCCGGAATGCCGATATCTGCCTGCCGCTCCACGCCGGGCCGGAGTTAAGCGTCGCCGCCACAAAATCCTTCATCGTTTCGCTGGCGGCGGGGGCGGCCATCGTGGCGCAGTGGCTGGGCCGCGCCGATCTCATCGCGGCGGTGAACAGCTTGCCGGAACGGCTTGCGGCTGCGGCGCGTATCGACTGGCCGGAATTCGTGGACCTCGCCCGCCATGCCGACTCGCTCTACGTGCTGGGACGTGGCCCGGCATTGCCGATTGCCGCCGAGACGGCGCTCAAACTGAAGGAGACTTGCGCCATTCATGCCGAGGCCTATTCCATCGCCGAGGTGATGCATGGGCCATGGGAATTGATGGGCGATGGCTTTCCGGTTTTCGCCTATTCGCCCGATGACCGCTCGCGGGAGTCGTCGCGCCAGGCGCTGACGAAAATCCGCGGGACTGGCGCGCGGGTTGTCGTCGCGGAGACGGGCGGGCTGAATTACGCGCGAACCGCCGAGCCGCTGCTTGATCCCATCACCATGATCCAGACCGCCTATCTCGCCATCGAGAAAGTGGCGCAGGCGCTGGGCCGCGACCCCGACCGGCCACGGCTGTTGAAGAAAGTAACGGAAACCATTTGATGGTCTTTGCACTCGCCTGTTCGCGCATTTTTGACGGCACCCGGTTTCTCGAGGGCCACGCCGTGGTCATCGATGGACAACGGGTGAGCGGCATTCTGCGCCGTGACGACGTGCCGGGCGCTGCCGAGATGCGTGATCTCGGACAGGGGCTTCTGGCGCCGGGCTTCATTGATGTTCAGGTCAATGGCGGTGGCGGGGCACTTCTCAACGACAATCCCGATGCCGCAACGGTGCGCCGCATCGCGCAATCGCATCGCGCCTTCGGTACCACCGGCCTGCTGCCGACCGTCATCACCGATGCGCCCGATGTGTTGCAACGGGCCATCGCCGCGGTGCGCGATGCGCGTGCCCAGAACGTCCCCGGCGTTCTTGGCATCCATATCGAGGGGCCGTTTCTGGATGTCGAGCGCAAGGGCGCGCATGACGCCCGCTTCATCCGCGAGATGACTGAAATCGATGTGGCACAGATTGCCGCTGCCGGAACCGGTGCTGTCATGCTGACACTGGCGCCCAACAAGGTGCCGCCGGAGTTGATCCGTATACTGAGCAATCAGGGCGTGCTGGTCAGCCTTGGCCATACGGAGGCAACGATTGATCAGGTGCAGGCTGCGCTGGCAGCGGGGGCGCGGGCCTTCACCCATCTCTATAACGCCATGAGTCAGATGAACGGCCGCGAGCCGGGCATGGTGGGGGCGGCGCTATCAGACGCCGACAGTTTTGTGGGCATCATCGCCGATGGTTATCACGTTCACGACGCGGCACTGAAAGTGGCCTTTGCCGCCAAGTCCCATGACCGCATCATGCTGATTACCGATGCCATGCCCACGGCGGCGGGCGGTCCGGACCGTTTCGAGTTGCAGGGCCGCATGGTGCTGCGCCACAATGGGCGGCTGCAACTCGAAGACGGGACGCTGGCCGGATCCAATCTCACCATGGATGAAGCGGTGCGGTATTGCGTCAACCATCTCGGCCTGCCGCTGGCGGACGCGTTGCGCATGGCATCGCTGGTCCCGGCCCAATTCCTCCGCCGGGAGTCGCAACTGGGGCGGATCGCGCCGGGCTATCTTGCGAGCCTGGTGCATTTGAGCGATGACTTGCAAGTTCTCGAAACATGGATCGAGGGCAGATGAAGAAGATCAGGTTTTTGGTGGTGACGCTTTGAATCTCGCCTCGATGGTCAGTGCTGGCAGTGGTCTCGTCAACGAGGACGGCTGCGGCAGCATCAGCCATGATGGCGAGGTTACCGCCGCGTGGGTCTTCGATGGAGTCACCGGCATCAACGGACGGAACTACCTTCCGGGCGGCAGCGACGCCCGCTGGCTGGTGGCACGCGCCGATGAACATTTGCGAAAACTTGCGGGAAGCAGCGCCGCGTTGCCGGACATTCTCGCGGTACTCGTCGAGCAACTTGTTGCCGGCTGGAGCGCGGTTTCGGCGGGCCTCGATTTGCCCGCCGCCTATGACCCGCCCGCCGCCTGCCTCATTCTCGCCAAGCGCTATGGAGTGGAATGGAAGGCTGTGCGGCTTGGTGATTCCTGTCTGCTGGCGCGCTATGATGGCGGCGATCATCGCATATTCGCGGCGTCCCCCAACAATGCCTTCGATCACTGGCTGTCGCGCGAAGCGAGGAAACGCCGCTATGCTGGTGTGCTCGACATCAAGGCGCTGCTCGCCGAATTCCGCCCGCAACTGATTGCCGGGCGGCAAAAACGCAACCGGCCCGATGGCTACAGCATTCTCGAAGCCAGCCCGGCGGCGTTGAACATGGCGGAATATATCGATCTCGGCCAACCCGCCTGTCTGCTGCTGTGCACCGATGGCTATTACCGCGCCGTCGATCACTATCATCTCCATGATAATGCGTCGCTGATCGAAGCCAGCTTGGCCAAGGATGGCGTGGTGCAAGTTCTTCATGACATTCGCACGGTTGAAGCTGGCGATCCGTCATGCGAGACCTATCTCCGATTCAAACCCGCCGACGATGCAACGGCGGTCATGCTGCGGAGAGACTGATGAACCGATCCGATTGCGAAGCGCTCGACCGCGCCGACCCTCTGGCACCGATGCGCCAGCGCTTCGTCATTCCGGATGGGCTCAACTATCTCGATGGCAATTCGCTGGGCGTGTTGCCGCAGCATGTGGCCGATCGCGTTGCCAAGGTAATCACGCAGCAGTGGGGCGAGACGCTCATCAAGTCGTGGAATGAGCACGGCTGGTTTGCCTTGGCGCAGCGGGTGGGTGAGCGCATCGCCCGGCTGATTGGCGCGCCGCCGGGCAGCGTGATCGCCGCTGACACGATCTCAGTCAACCTGTTCAAGCTGCTGGGCGCTGCGGTGAAACTAAGGCCGGAACGCAAAGTCATTCTCTCGGACAGCGGCAATTTCCCGTCTGATCTCTATGTGGCGCAAGGGCTGCGCGATCTGCTGGGGTGTGGCCATGTGCTCAAGATCGTCGAACCGGAAGAGGTCATGACCGCCATCGATGACACTATCGCGGTGGTGATGCTGACTGAAGCCGACTACCGCTCCGGCCGCCTGCACGACATGAAAGCGGTGACGGCCAAGGCCCATGCCATGGATGCCCTCACCATCTGGGATCTGGCCCATTCAGCGGGCGCCTTGCCGGTTGATCTTGCCAGTGCCAACGCGGATTTCGCGCTGGGCTGCACCTATAAATATCTCAACGGCGGGCCAGGTGCGCCGGCCTTCCTCTATGTTCGGCCCGATCTTCAGGACAGGATTGCGCCGCCTCTTGCCGGATGGTGGGGCCATGCGGCGCCCTTCGCTTTCGATCTCGATTACCGTGCCGCGCCCGGCATCGTCCGCAACCAGTGCGGCACCCAGCCCATTCTGTCGCTGGCGGCACTCGATGCGGCGCTCGACGTGTGGGACGATGTCGACATGAACATGGTGCGCGGCAAGTCAGTGGCGCTGTGCGGCTTGTTCATTGAACTCGCGGAGACGCGTTGCGCAAGGCATGGCGTCAAACTTGTGGGTCCGCGCGACATGGCGCGGCGCGGCTCGCATGTGTCGCTGCACTGTCCCGAAGGTTATGCCGTCATGCAGGCGCTGATCGCCAATCGTGTTGTCGGGGATTTCCGTGCCCCCGGCATGATCCGCTTTGGTTTCACGCCGCTCTATACGCGCTATGCCGACGTGTGGGACGCGGTGGAGACTCTGGCGCGCATTCTCGACCAGCGCCTGTGGGACCAGCCGCAGTTCACGATGCGCAAGGCGGTCACATGATCATCGACATCTCGCAGGGCCTGTCGCCGGGTATGGCAGTGTTTCCGGGTGACGCGGGTTATGATGAAAGCTGGACGTTCCGCATCGGTCCAGGTTGTCCGGTGAATGTCTCGCGGGTTTCACTATCGGTCCATTGCGGCACCCATGCCGACGCGCCACTGCACTATGACTCGCAAGGCGAGGCGGTTGCCGGTCTGGCGCTCGAAGCCTTTCTTGGGCCATGCCGGGTGATCGACGCGCGGGGACCGGGGCCGCTGTGCTTGCCATCGCAGATCGAGACCCATCTCAAGGGCGCACCACCGCGCATTCTTTTGCGGCTGATGGATCAACTCGATGCAAAGGTCTGGCCTTTTGGATTTCGCGCGCTTGCACCTGAAACGATGGAGCTTCTGGCGGCGCGTGGCGTCCTGCTGGTCGGCATCGACACGCCGTCGGTTGATCCCGAGACGTCGAAGGACCTTCACTCCCATATGGCGGCAAGGCGCGCCGATATGCGCATTCTGGAAAATCTCGTTCTCTCCCATGTGGTCCCCGGCGACTATGAACTGATCGCCCTGCCGCTGAAGTTCGAGAACCTCGATGCAGCGCCAGTGCGCGCCGTGTTGCGGCAGCTCTAACTCCGTCCGTTCTCCAGCAGGTTCTTGATCAGCACCACTTCGAAGTCGTGGCTTGCCGTCAGCCTCCGCCAGCGGCCGTCGTCCATGGCGGCGGCGCGCCAGGCGATGAGGGTGAGGACCGCGTGTCCGCCGTCCAGTCCGAGATTGGGGCCTGGCACAACGCGGGCGGTGATGCGCGGCACGAGTTTAGCTGCATCGAGGCCGAGCTTATAGTCAATGGCAAGACGCTCCGCGTCGGCATCAATACGCACCAGGATATTGGCGCCGTCGAAGATGCTGGTGCCGGTGATCAGGCCATCGGCGGTATCTCATCGTCGCCGCGCTGTTCCTGGGTA
>JBKJQD010000283.1:0-10290 GCA_046594125.1 Aestuariivirga sp. | reverse complement strand
CGGATTTCTGAATTCCATGACGCGGGTCATCGTCATCGGCGGCGCCAATGTCGACGTGAAGGGCCGCACCCGCGAGGCCTTCATCGCGGGCACCTCCAACCCCGCCGATGTGGTGATCACGCCAGGCGGTGTGAGCCGCAACATCGCCGAGAATCTGGCGCGCCTCGGGCTTGATGCGGCGCTGACAGCCTTCGTCGGCGATGATGCCAATGGCCGGCTTATCCGCGATAGCTGCGCCGTGGCGGGCGTCGACACGGCGATGATCGAAACCTGTGCTGCCACGACCGGCGTCTATCTGGCCATACTCGATGAGGGTGGTGAATTGGTCGCCGCCGTCAACGACATGCGCGCCGCCGATCTGGTTACGGTGGATTATCTGCGGGCCCGTTCGGATCGCTTCGCGGCGGCGGATTATCTGATTGCCGATTGCAACCTGCCCACCCTGTGTCTGGACTGGCTCTGTCATTTCGCCACCGAGATCAAGGTGCCGCTGCTGATCGAGCCGATTTCAACGCCCAAGGCCATGAAGCTCCTCGACTTCGCCAGACCGTCGCCGGTCTTTGCCATCACGCCCAATCTGCAGCAACTGGAAGCCTTGACCGGCGAGCGCCATACGCTCAGCGCGGTGACCATGCTGCACCAGCTGGGCTTTGCCAATATCGTCGTCCATTGCGGTAAGGAGGGCGCCATCGTCTCGGATGGTGTCACACCCGCCAAACGCCTTCTGGCGCTGCCGTCCACCGCTGTCGCCGATGTGACAGGCGCTGGCGATGCGGCGGTGGCGGGCCTCGTCTGCGGCCTGGCGGCGGGCCACGACTTTGCCGTTTCGGCAAGGCTCGGACAGGCGGCAGCTTCAATCAAACTGGGCTCACGCAATTCCGCCGCCCCGGGCATCAGCCGTGATAGTGTCTTCGCTCTCGCTGGCATGGCCTAGGAACACGCCTTGACCCCGCACCTGTCCTTCACCGCTGACGTGCAAGGCGCCCTGGCGGCGCGACGGCCCGTCGTGGCGCTTGAATCGACCATCATCGCCCACGGCATGCCCTATCCTGAGAATGTCGCCACGGCGCGTGAAGTCGAGGCCATCGTGCGGGCCGCAGGAGCGGAGCCTGCAACAATTGCCGTGCTTGGCGGCGCCATCAAGATCGGCCTGAATGGCGATGAACTGGATTATCTCGGGCGCGAGGGCCGCAACATCCGCAAAGTGTCGGTGCGCGATCTGCCCTTCGTCATTGCCCGTGGGCTGGATGGTGCGACGACGGTGGCCTCCACCATGCGGCTGGCGGCGATGGCGGGAATTCATGTCTTCGCCACCGGTGGCATCGGCGGCGTGCATCGCGGTGCCGAAAAGACATTCGACGTTTCCGCCGACATGACCGAATTCGCCACCAGCGATGTCGCCGTGGTAACGGCGGGCGCCAAGGCCATTCTCGATCTCGCCCTGACGCTTGAGACGCTGGAGACCTTGGGCGTTCCGGTGATTGGTCTGGGTACGGATGAATTTCCCGCCTTCTATTCGCGTTCCAGTGGCTATGCCGTGCCGATGCGCTGCGACAGCGTCGAGGAGATCGCGGCGAAGTGGCGGCACGGCATGAAGGGTGGCATCGTCGTCGCCAATCCCATTCCGGCGGAGTCCGAAATTCCCGCTGAAGAAATTGCCCCGGTCATCGCCGCTGCCATCGACCAAGCCGAGGCGCAAGGTATTCGCGGCAAGGAACTGACGCCATTTCTTCTGGCGGAAATTGCCGCCGTAACGGCGGGCCGTTCGCTGGCCGCCAACATTGCACTCGCCAAGCACAATGCATATGTTGCAGCCGGAATTGCCCGCGCCTTTGCAGGAGTACGCCCGTGAACGTGCAACGCCGTGGCCGCCGCGCCGATGCCGCCCACTCTCCGGTCCCGCAATTGCCGTGGGGCCAGCCGCGCTTGACCGTCGAGCCGACGCGCATCGTCTCCGAAGACCAGATCGAGATGATCCATCGGCAATCGCTAAAGGTGCTGGAAGAGATCGGCATGGACGTCGTCTATCCCGAGGCTCGCGACATCTATGCCAAGGCCGGCGCCCGGATCAGCGGCGAGCGTGTCCGCATCGGCCGCGACATCATTGAAGAAGCGCTGAAGACCCCGCCATCTGAATTCACCTTCCATGCCCGCAACCCGGCCCATGATCTGCGCATCGGCGGCAACTGGATCGTCTTTGCACCCGTTGGCGGCCCGCCCAATTGTTCCGACCTCGATCGTGGCAGAAGACCCGGCACACTGGAAGATGCCGGCAATTTCGTGAAGCTCTCGCAGTTTTTCAACATTGTTCATACGGCGGGCGGCGCCTCCGTCGATGCGCTCGATGTCCATGCCTCGATCCGCCATCTGCATATCACCCGCAACAAGATGCACTTCTCCGACAAGGTGCCGTTCATCTATTCGACCAGCCGCGCCCGGCTTTTCGACGGCCTCGAAATCATCCGCCTGGCGCGCGGCATTTCGCATGAGCAATTGTTGCGCGAACCGTCTGCTTACACCGTCATCAACACCAACTCGCCCCTCAAGCTCGATGGCCCCATGGCCATGGGCATCATCGAGATGGCCCGCCTGAACCAGATCTGTGTTGTCACACCTTTCACGCTGGCTGGCGCCATGGCCCCGATCACCATTGCCGGCGCCATGGTGGAGCAGAACGCCGAAGCACTGGCGGGACTTGCGCTGTCGCAGCTTGCCAATCCCGGTGCGCCCTTTGTTTATGGTGGATTTACTTCGAACGTCGACATGAAATCAGGCGCACCCGCTTTTGGCACGCCGGAATACATGAAGGCCTGCATCATCGGCGGACAACTGGCCAAGCGTTACCGGTTGCCCTATCGCACTTCGAATACCAACGCCGCCAACAGTGTCGATGCCCAGGCGGCCTATGAATCGGTGTTCTCCCTGTGGGGTGCCATCATGGGCGGCGGCAATGTCATCCAGCATGCGGCGGGTTGGATGGAGGGCGGCCTCGTCGCCTCCTACGAGAAGTTCGCCCTCGACGCCGACCTGCTGCAGATGGTCAGCGAATATCTCAAGCCACTGGAAATCAGCGAAGACACCATGGGTTTCTCGGCCATGGAAGAAGTGGGGCCGGGCGGACATTTCTTCGGCGCCAAGCACACATTGGAACGCTATGCGACAGCCTTCTACCAGCCGATCATCTCCGACTGGCGCAATTTCCCGCAATGGCAGGCATCGGGGTCGCCCACCGCCGAAAAGAAGGCCAATGTCGTGTGGAAGCAGGCGCTGGCGGAATACCAGAAGCCGCCGATGGATCAGAGCGCCGCCGAAGCCATGGACGACTACGTCGACCGCCGCATCGCCGAGGGCGGCGAGAAGCTGGATTTCTAATCGCGCGAGTAAACCAGCCGTAGCCGGGGCGGAGCCGGGCTCTCGCCATCGAGCGCCAGTTCATAGGAAAATTGCAGGGCCTGGGACTGCTGGTCGCGCGGCAGTCCGGTCAGAAATCCTTGCAGCGCCGTCTCGATCAATTTGGCGAGATCCCCATGGCCTTCGCGCGAGGCTTCGTTGGCGACCATGCTTGCCATGCAATAGAGACTGACAGCCGTTGCGTTACCGGCTCTGGTGACTTTGCCGAATTCCGATATGCCCATGACCAACCCCTTGCCCGCTGCGCGAAGCACATGATCCGCAGGGTGAGTGTCGGTGCTAGGGCAAGTTTGCGCAATATGGGAGAAATGCCATAGGCGTTGACTTAGCGTGACCTAGTGTAAGTTCTTACTTATGGGTCACTTTTGCAGCGATGTGACGCCGATGCGGTAGGACTGCATCCCCAAATAATAGTTAACCAGCGCGCCGTCGTAACGCTTGGCAAGCAGCACTGCTTCAGCACCGTCAATCTTGTTGCGGGCATGGGCCCTGAGCGCTTTCCTGCGGTCGGATTCGGCACCACGCCGCGATTTCTCGAGCAGGCGCCGGAACAGTTCGAGCTGCGACGGCTTGGCGCCATCGAGCCACATGTTGCGCAAGGGGACATCATAGAGCGGGTTCACGCCATCGGCGATCTTTGCCGGACCGGCATAGTCGACAGTCGCTACACATTGACCAGCGGCGGGTTTCACCGGCGAGCAGGCCGTGGCGCAGGAAGAAACCGTGGACGCCCCGCAGCAATTGCACAAGCTGGCGGCACCCGCTGGAGCGGTGAGCGCGAACATGGTGGTGACGGCTGCGGCAAGAGTTAATTTCATCATTCCGATTCCCTGATACTGGGCGCAACTCTAACCTTGGCGCAACGCGGCGCAAGAGCCAAGGCGGGTGTTTCCACCCTTGACCGGGGCAGGCGGTCTTGCTGAATGGGGCATGGCCGAAGTCTGGTTCTTTCATCTCGAACGCCAGCCCCTTGAAAAGGTGCTCCCCAGCCAGTTGCAGCGCAGCATCGAGCGCGGCTGGCGCGTCGTGGTTCAGACGGGGTCCGAAGAGCGCGCCGAAGCCCTGTCCAGCCTGCTATGGACCTTCGACGAGGAAGCTTTCATTCCCCATGGAACGCAGGCCGACGGTCTGGCCGGGCTGCAACCCATCTGGCTGACGGCCATCGACGAGAACCCCAACGGCGCCACTGTCCGCTTCTATGTGGACGGCGCTGTACCCGGCGACATCGAAGGCTTGACGCGCGCCGTGATCCTCTTCGACGGCGCTGATGGCGAGGCCGTGCAGCGCGCCCGCGACGGCTGGAAACGCTACAAGGCATTGGGCCACGCCATCAGCTATTGGCAGCAGGACGAGCAGGGCCGCTGGCAGAACCGCGCCGCCGGGTGATTTCAGACCCTGCGCCGCGCCGCCAGCAGCAGAATGGCGATGCCGAGTACCGCCGATACCACCGATCCGGCGATGACACCGGCGCGGACCGCCGTGGCGAGTTCAGGGCCCTCAAACGCCAGTGAACCGATGAACAGACTCATGGTGAAACCGATTCCGGCGAGACAGCCGACGCCGATCATGTGGTCCCAGCGGCACTGTTCTGGCAGCCGCGCCAATCCCGTCGCGACCGCCAGCCCGATCGCCAGCAGAATACCGAGTGGCTTGCCAATGACAAGTCCAGCCGCGATGCCGAGCGGCAGGGATTGCGTCAGCTGATCCGCGCCAAATCCGTCCAGCGGGATTCCGGCATTGGCAAAGGCAAACAGCGGCAGGATGAGAAATTTCACCCACGGGTGCAGCGCCTCCTCCAGGGTATGGACGAAGGGCGTACCATCGCGCCGCCGCAGCGGAACGATCAGCCCCAGCGCCACGCCCGCCAGCGTGGCATGGACGCCGGATTTCAGGACAAGGACCCATAGCGTCACGCCGGCCACAACATAGATGGCCGTGCGGCTGACATGCAGGCGGTTGAGAGCGAAAAGCATCACCAGTGTGGCCGCGGCGAGCGTCAGGGCCAGCGTCGAGAGATCGGCGGTGTAGAAGATCGCGATGATGACGATGGCGCCCAAGTCATCGAGTGTCGCCAGCGTCAGCAGGAAAACCTTGAGGGCCGGCGGCACGCGGCTTCCCGCCAGCGACAGGGCGGCGAGCGCGAAGGCGATGTCGGTTGCCGCCGGAATGGCCCAGCCGCGCATGAGCGTGATGTCGCCGGAATTGAAATAGCCGTAGACGAGAGCAGGGGCCGCCATGCCACCGATCGCTGCGAGTGCGGGCAGCACGATCTGGTCGCGTGACGTCAGATTGCCTTCGAGAACCTCGCGTTTGATCTCCAGTCCCACCAGAAAGAAGAAGATCGCCATGAGACCGTCGTTGATCCACAGCAGCAATGGCTTGGACAGACCGAACGTGCCGTAGGCCATGGTCAGCTTGGTCTGCAGGGCGTTTTCGTACAGCGGCCGCAGCGCATCGATGTTGAATGCGATGATGGCCAGCACCGCCGCTGCCACCAGGATGAGTCCGGCGGTGGTCTCGTGATGGATGAAGGCCTGGAGCCGCGAACCTGGCGTCGAGGGCTGATCCTCAGGCGTCATGGGCTTCCAGCCATTGGGTTTCGTGGGTATCGAGATCGGCGGCGAGCCTGGCTCTGAGTTTGGCAAAGTCGGCGGCCTTCCTGGCATCTTCCGCATAGATCGTCTGGTCCGCCAAAGCCTGATCGAGGAGCGAAATTTTATCCTTCAATTTCATGATCTTGATATTGAGACTTTGAATCATTTTCTGAGCCGCGGCGGGACTTAGTTTCGGCGTCGTCCGGAGTGGCGCGGGAGGTGGCGCCGTGGCGCGCTCCGAGCGTCTGCCGCTGCGCGTCCGTTGCAGGACAAGGGCGGTATATTCGTCCATGTCGCCGTCGAAGACTTTCACTGTACCGTCATGCACCAGCCACAGCCGGTCGGCACTGGTTTCGATGATGTGGCGGTCATGGCTGATGAGGATCACCGCACCCTCATAGTCGTTGATGGCGCGGATCAGCGCCTCGCGGGCCTGGATGTCGAGATGGTTGGTTGGCTCGTCAAGCACCAGGATGTGCGGCCCATGGAAGGTCGCCAGCATGAAGAGGAGCCTGGCCTTTTCGCCGCCCGACAGCGTCGCGCATTTGGAATTGGCAAGCTGGGCGCCAAAGCCCAGCGTGCCGAGCTTGGCTCGCCGCTTGGCCTCCGTCGCATCGGGGAGCAGGCGGCAGGCATAGTCATAAGGCGTCATGTCGGCGGAAAGTTCATCGAGCTGGTGCTGGGCGAAATAGCCGACGTCGAGGCGCGGCGGATGCTTCATCTCGCCCGACATGGCTTCGAGCTTGCCGCACAGCAGCTTGGCGAATGTCGATTTGCCGTTGCCGTTCGCACCGAGCAGCGCAATGCGGTCGTCAGGGTCGAGCCGCAGCGTGATATTCTTGAGAACCGGCTTGCCCGGTGCATAGCCCACCGAGGCATGGTCCCAGCGCACCAGCGGCGGGGCCAGCGCTTTTTCCGGATTGGGAAACAGGAACGGCGCCACCCGGTCTTCGACGATGTCGTCGATCACTTCCAGCTTGGCCAGCGCCTTGAGGCGGCTCTGCGCCTGCTTGGCCTTCGACGCCTTGTAGCGGAAACGCTCCACATATTCCATCATGTGGGCGCGCTGGTCGTCCACCTTCTTTTTCATCTTCTGGGTCAGCGCCATTTTCTCGCGGCGCTGGCGCTCGAAATTGTCGTAGTTGCCCTGGTAGAGCGTCAGCTTGCCGCGATCGAGATGGATGATGGCGTCAACCGCCTCGTTGAGGAGGTCACGGTCATGGCTGACCATCACGATGGTGTGGGGATAGTCGCGGATGAAGCTGTTGAGCCAGATGGTGCCTTCGAGGTCGAGGTAATTGGTAGGCTCGTCCAGGAGCAGAACATCGGGGCCGGAAAACAGCGCCGCGGCAAGTGCCACGCGCATGCGCCAGCCACCCGACAGCGCCGAGCACGGCCCGTTCTGGGTTTCTTCGCTGAAGCCCAGACCGCTCAGAATAGTCGCGGCGCGCGAGGGTGCCGAATGGGCGTCAATGTCCGCCAGCCGCATCTGGATTTCGGCGATGCGATGCGGATCGTGCGCCGTTTCGGCCTCGGCCAGCAGACTGGCGCGCTCCTTGTCGCCTTGCAGCACGGTCTCGAGCAGAGTGTCCTCGCCGCCCGGCGCCTCCTGGGACACGGTGCCGATGCGGGCGTTCTTGGGCAGCGTCACGCCACCCGATTCGGAATGCAGATCGCCAAGGATGAGGTGGAACAGGGTTGACTTGCCCGCCCCATTGCGGCCGACGAGGCCAACCTTGTGGCCATCGGGAATAGCAACGCTGGCGTTCTCCAGAAGCAGGCGTCCGCCGATACGGTAGGTGAGTTCATTGATGTGCAACATGGCCGCGGGTCATAGCCTAACTCGCGGCAAAGGCAAACGCGTCAGCGTGGCGTGAATTTTTAGTACCGTCATTCCGGACGAGCTGAGCGGAGCGAAGCGCTGATCCGGAACCCATCACAAGATGCGCGCCGCAGGCGCTCATTCGAATGGCCTTCGGCCATGCACTTCATGATGGGTTCCGGATAACCGATTCGCTTCGCGCACAGTTTCCGGAATGACGGCAGGAGGAGTTTGGCAAAGGCAAACGCGTCAGGGTGGCGTCTTGATTTGCATGCTGTCCGGGGAAATCATCAATGATGAGGTGTCGACCGCTTCGAAGGCCGAGGCAGGCACCTGTTTCAGCTGGTCGAGCAACGCCTCGGGCCAGTGGGTGTCGGAGGTTCCCTGAAAGTACCAGGGCGAACCATTGTCGGCGAGCACCAGACCATAACGCTTCATGGCTCGCAAGACTGCCTTGGTATCGGCACGCAACGTTGCCGCGATGACGTAGGATGCCTTCAGCCGGAATCTGGCACCCATCGGCGGGTAGGCCGGATCACTGACCGATCCCGCCTGGTGCCGGGCCGGCCACACATAGCTTTTGTCGGTGACATTGGTCGTGAAACGGATGGCATGGTCAATGTTGCGGGCCGCCACTTCGTCATATCGCAGGAGGCCCGGCAGGATGGGCAGCCCCGCCGCGTCAGCCGACGTCCAGTTTTGTGGCCTGAGTGCATAGCTGGTGAGGCTCCAGACCGCACCACTCCCCGCCAGCCATGCTGTTGCCGTTTTGCGCGTCGCCCAGGTCTCGTAGAGTTTGCAAATGTCGCTGCGCACCACAATCGTGTGGCGGTCGCCGCTTGTCCATTGGCCACCTTCCACCAGGGTATCACTTCCCAGTGGATATCTCACCTTGTCGCTTTGCGAGGCGTAACTGAAGGTTACGGGTACCCGTGGGTGGGTACCGGTGACCACGGTGATGGGGATGCCATAGGGTACCGGTATTTCACCATAGGAAGGGCCGAAATCCGGGTGCAGCTTGGCCGTGGGTGACATATGCGACAGCCAGGCGGCGCTGCGGGCATGCAGCGGCAGGGCCGAGATATCCGCATGCCACCAGCTATCGGCGGGAAATGGCGCGCAGGTGGTTCCGGGAATGGTGGTCCCGGCCAGCCCCGGCCCTGCAATTGCGAATACGGCAATCGAAGCCAGCACGCATCGGCACAAAATTGTGGTCGCGTCCGATAGGCGCATGGTGTCCTCACGATCATCAGTCTGCCAGCCTAAATCCCCGGCGTTAATGGCGATTTGATGGATTCGTGCGGATTTTCAGCGATTTGACCCTTCGAGGCAATTGACTCGCGTCTTGTTGCATTGCACAAAAGACGATGTTCTGAGGAGCGTACATCAGGTGGGGCGATGGACAAGATGACGAAGCAGGCGGCAGCCGGACACGGCGAGACAGCCTATCTCGACGAAATCACCATGATGCTGCGCGACCAGCTCCGCCAGGTCATCAAGGTGCGCGAGCCGCGCGTGCTCTCGGTCATCGACGATCCGGCCAACGCCATGGCCATCCCCGCTGGCGTGATCGAGCATGCTCTTCAAGTCATCGGCATCTGGCTGCAGCTCCTCAACATCGCCGAGGAAAATGCCGCCATGCGCAACCGGCGGCAGCTTGAGTCGCGCAGCGGCCCCGACCAGGTGCAAGGTTCCTTCGCCCATGCCTTTTCAACCGTTGCCGCCGCCAATGTGGCGCCCGAAGTGGTGCAGCAAGCGCTCGACACCATTGACGTGCAGCCGACTCTCACCGCCCATCCGACCGAGGCCAAGCGCGTCACTGTTCTGGAAATTCACCGCCGCATCTATCTGAAGCTCTATGAACTCGAAAGCCCGCGCTGGACCCAGCGCGAGCGTCAGGCGTTGCTGAAGGCGCTGCGCACCGAAATCGACCTGCTGTGGCTGACCGGCGAAATCCGCCTTGAGAAGCCCACCGTCGAACAGGAAATCCACTGGGGCCTGCACTTTTTCCGCGAGGCGCTCTACGACCGCACCGTGACACTGTGCGACCTGCTCGAGGCGGCATTGCAGCGTCACTACCCCGAAATGCCAGCCAGGGTGCGGCCGCCGTTGAAGTTTTCGTCGTGGATCGGTGGCGACCGCGATGGCAACCCTTTCGTCACCGTCGACGTCACCCGCTATGCGCTCGAGGAAAACCGCAACGCCATCGTCGAGCGCCTCGAACGGCGCCTGACCGATCTGGCGCAGCTGGTATCAGTCAGCACCCAGGAAATCGCCATTCCGGCCGGTTTCCGCGAACAGCTTGACCGCCAGATTTTGCTGTCGGGTGAGGCGGAGAAAATCCGTTCACGGAATGACTACGAACCTTTCCGGCAATATTTCACTGCACTGCGCCTGCGCCTTGCCGCCACCTTTGGGCGCAACCCGAAGGGTACGCCGTTTCGCGATACAGCCGAGTTGATG
>JBKJQD010000232.1:0-17884 GCA_046594125.1 Aestuariivirga sp. | reverse complement strand
CGGCGGCATCACCAAATGGAACGGTACCGGCAACGAACCCAACAATATTCCCACCGGCAACACCGCAGCCAATCTGTTGACCGGTCTTGATGGCAATGACACTCTCGACGGCGGCCGTGGTACGGATACGCTGGTTGGCGGCCTGGGCAACGACACATATGTGGTAGACGTTGCCACCGACGTCATTACCGAGTTGACTGACCAGGGAACGGACCTGGTGAAATCGGCTGTCACCTATACGCTCTCCACCACGCTTGAGAATCTGACGCTGACCGGAACCGCGAAGATCAGCGGCACCGGCAACAATGCCGACAACGTCATCACCGGCAATGGCGGCAATAATATGCTGAACGGCCTTGGCGGCAACGACTATCTGGATGGCGGCACCGGCACCGATACCATGGTGGGCGGCAGCGGCGATGATACCTTCGTGGTGAACAGCAGCGGCGATGTCGTCACCGAGGTTGCCGGCATGGGGACCGATACCGTGCGGTCCAGCATCACCTACACGCTGAGTACCAATCTGGAAAAGCTGACGCTAACCGGTACGTCGAATATCAATGCTACCGGCAATGCCTCTGTCAATGTGCTGATCGGCAACTCTGGCAACAATACCCTGGATGGCGGCAGTAATGCCGACTCCATGTCCGGCGGCGATGGCAACGATACCTATACGGTGGACAATGCCGGCGACGTGGTGACTGAACTGTCTGGCAAAGGGACCGACAAGGTTCAGACCGGCCTCAGCTATATTTTGGGAAGCAACGTCGAAAACCTGACTCTGACGGGGACAGCCGCTGTTAACGGCACCGGCAACGGACTCGACAACGTCATGGCTGGCAATACCGGCGCCAACGTCCTCACCGGTGGTGCTGGTATCGACGACATCTACGGCGATGCTGGCGCCGACACGATCAATGGCGGTGCGGGTGCCGATATCCTGGCGGGCGGTGGCGGCAATGACACCTTCGTCTTTTCGTCAATCACTGACAGCGGCACGACGGTGCTCGCCGATCGCGACCTGATCTGGGATTTCTCGACCGGTGATATCATCAACCTGCAGGCCATCGACGCCAACACGTCGTTGCCCGGAGATCAGGGCTTCGTCATCGACAGCAACGGCATTCTGACAGCCGGAGAGGTACTGCTGGAGGTGAGTGGCGCTGACATAATTGTCAGTCTTGAAGTCAACGGCGATGGCGTGGCTGACATGGTGTTTACCGTCCAGTTTGTTACCGGTCTATCGGTCACCGATTTCATCATGTAATCGGCGGGTGCCGGTGGCAGCTCTGCCGGCGCCCGCCATCAACATATTTGCCCTACGGTTGGAACCTCCGCCGATCCTGGTGCGGCTGAACTGACTGAGCTGTTGTCACCTGATTGACAGTCTGGAATACCCCAAGCGGTGAACCGGCGGTCACAATCTTGATCATCCAACAATATACAGGTATAGACAGGTCCACGGAAGAAACGTGGAGACAACAAATGCGGCCAAGGCCGCGATCGCCCGGACTTCCCGCCGCCAAGCCCGAACGGGTAGCGGAAGCGCTGGAACGCGATATCCCCTCGGGAAAATTACGCTTTGGCACAAGGCTGCAGAGCGAAATCGAACTGGTCCGCCGGTTTGCCGTGAGCCGCACCACTGTCCGCAGGGGGCCTTGAGACTCTGGCGGGCAAGGGTCTCATCGTGACGCGGATGGGCATTGGCTCCTTCGTCAGCTTCGATGGCCGGATACTTGACAATGCGCTTGGATGGACGCGGGCGCTCGCCGGCCGCAAGGGTGCGATAGAAACCCGCGTGCTCCGCATTGAACGTATCCCTTCGGTGAAGGCCGTCTTGTCAGCGAGGATTTGAGCTGATGACATAGTCGTATGACTGACCATACGACTATGCCGAAGATCTCTCGCCTTGAGGTGGTTGCGACGGGCTCGCGCCGTCGCTGGACGCCGGAGGCAAAGCAGCGGATTATCGAGGAGAGCTTGGTGGTGCCGCAGAGTGTGTCGGCAACGGCGCGTCGGCATGGGATGAGCGCCAGCCAATTGTTCACGTGGCGGCGACTGGTGCGCGATGGCGGCGGCAAGTTGATCGAATATGTGGTGAGTCTGCTCGATCCACGCCATTTCGCGCTGCATCTGGAGTTTTGACAATGGACGCGCGCACCATCGACAGGGCTCTGGGCGCATTCGCCGGTGTGGCCTTGGGTGATGCCATGGGCATGCCGACCCAGACGCTGAGCCGTGAAAGGATCGCGGCGCTCTACGGTGACGTCACTGATTTCAGGGACGCCGCATTAGGCCAGCCAGTGTGCGCTGGCCTGGAGGCCGCCACCATCACCGACGACATGGAACAGAGCCTGTTGCTGGCAAACCATCTGGTGGACAGGAATGGAGCTTTCGACGAGGAAGCCTGGGCGCGAACATTGCTGACCTGGGAGCATGATACCAGGGCGCGCGGCGTCAATGATCTGCTAGGGCCTTCAACCAAGCGGGCGATCGAGCAGCTTTTGCGCGGCGTTCCAGCGAGTGAAACCGGCCGTTTCGGCGTCACCGATGGCGCGGCCAAGCGCATGGGGGCCGCCGTCACTTATGGCGGCACGCTCGGAACTGGCATGTTTGCCGGCATCGTGGCCCGCCATCTCGTTGCCGAGAACATTGCTGTGGCGGTTTCGCGGCGCATGGCGATAGATCAGGGCACATGCCTGGCGATCGTTGACCGCTCCGGTGAGCGGAGTTTCATTACATATCACGGCGCCGAACGCCGGGTCGATGCAGTGCATCTCGGCTCTCTCAATGCCGCGTCCTATTCATGGGCGCTGCTCACCGGATATTCTTTTTACAAACCGGAAACCGCAGCCGCCTTTGGGTCATGGCTCGCCGCTCCCGGCACGGGACGCGGTTCTGGCGCGCGCCGACTGGTTGAGCGCCAGCGCGGCCGAGGCCGAGGTGCTCAGCGGCGTGAAAGATCCGCAGATCGCCGCAACGCAACTGGCTGCCGGGCGCGACGGCGCATTGGTGCGCATCGGCGCCGGAGGCTGCTGGCTCGTAACGGCGGAAGGCAGCCTTCATGTGCCAGGTTTCAAAGTCCGCGCCATTGACAGCAACGGGGTGGGCGACACTCATGTTGGCGCGTTCATCGCTTCGCTCATGGCGGGCCATTCACCGCGCGACGCCGCCATTCTCGCCAATGCGGCGGCGGCATTGTCGACCACACGCATCGGTCCTGCCACGGCGCCGGACCTTGAGGAAACCCGGCAACTGCTTGACCGCAATGGCATCTCCCTGGGGGAGGCCCGCGGACCGGCAGGCGGCAAGGGTATAACCGGGCGCATCAGGATGCCCACTTGAGGAGGAGATGGGACTGATTAACAGACTGACGCTGCTCTGCGGCTTGAGCCTTGTGGCGCTCACCGCATCCAGCAGCCTCGCTGCGGCGGCGGAAATCCGCGTGCTCAACTGGCAAGGTTATGGCACCGACGAGGCTGTCGCCGTCGAAGCTTTTGAGAAGAAAACCGGCGTCAAGGTGGTGCACGACTATTTTACCTCCGAGCAGGAGATGCTGACCAAGCTCCGTACCAATCCTGGAGCCTATGACGTGGTGCTGATCAATTCAGCCTTCACCGCGCAGGCCAAAGCCGAGGGCCTCATCACCAAGTTCGATACATCCGATATGCCGAATGTGAAGGATCTCGCCCCCAATCTGGGCATGAATGCCGATCTGTTTCCGGGTGGTGAAGTCTATGGTGTTGCCTGGACTTGGGGGGTCACGGGCCTTGTCGTCAACAAGGATCAGGCGAAGCCGCTGCCCACCTCGCTCGGCGTATTGTGGGACCCGCAATATGCGGGAAAGGTGTCAATTCGCGATGACGGGGTGGAGGCCATACAGTTCGCTGCGCTGGCGCTGGGCCAGGACATGAACGGCATCAAGGACCTCGGAGCGGTAAAGGCAAAGCTCAAGGCCCTCATGCCGCAGATCAAGACCTTCTGGTCATCAGAGAACGACTGGAACCAGTTCTGGCCGCACCGAACTGGTGCTTGCCATTTTCGAGGCTAACGTAACGACAGGCGGCTAGGTTTTCGTCGACGGCAATCCTGCTGCATTCCAATCACCGCGGGATGCCGTTGGCGCCGGGATAGCCCTGATCCCCGAAGATCGCCGTGGACAGTCGTTGGTGCCACTGATGACAGTCGAACAAAATTTCAGCCTTGCCAATGCCGGCGCGTTTTTCCGCAGCGGCATCGTGCGCGGGCGATACCACCGCAAGGAAATCGCCCGTTACATCGGCGAATTAGGCATTCGTCCAAATCGCCCGGGAGCGCAGATGCGAAACCTGTCGGGCGGCAACCAGCAGAAGGTAGTGATCGCGCGCTGGCTTCGTGCTGGTGGCGCGCATTGGCACCGCCGAACCCATCGGTGGTACTGGGTTCGTGCTGCAGGCCATCGGTGCGGCCGTCATCGGCGGCGCCAGCCTGTTCGGTGGCGAAGGAAGTCCGCTCGGCTCGCTCATCGGCGCGCTCACGCTGGGCGCCATGCAGAACGGCCTGACGTTGATGAACGTACCGTCCCTCTGGCAATTCGTGGCAACGGGCGTCGTGGTGATCCTCGCCGTTCTCGCCGGCCAGATGACGCGCAAGCGGCGCTGACGCAGCCATGGCAAGTCCACAGTCCTTCGTCGATGCCCATCAACATTTTCAGGACATCGAGACTCACTATTACCCCTGGCTGTGCGATAACGATGCTCCGCCAAAGCTCAAGGGGGATCTCGAGGCAATCCGGCGGAATTACCTTCCGGCCAACTATTTCGCGGACATGGCATCCATCAAGTTGGTCAAATCCGTCCATGTGCAAAACGGCTGGGACCCGCGTGATCCCATTGGCGAGACGCGCGGGCTCCAGGGTCTGGCGGATCGTGATGGCTTTCCCCATGCCATTGTTGCCTGCGCCGATCTTGCCGCGCCGGACGTGCAACAGGTTCTTGAAGCCCACCATGCCTTTCCGCATGTCCGGGGCATCCGGCAAATTCTGAATTGGTATCGTGACCGAGCCTTTCGGGCTGCCGCGCGTGGCGACCTGCTGGACGCCGCGGCGTGGCGGCGCGGCTATTCGCTGTTGAAGCGTTACGCTATGAGCTTCGATCTGCAAATCTACTGGACGCAGATGGCCGACGCCTATCGATTGGCAAAGGCCTTTCCCAAGACGCTCTTGATCCTCGAGCATTTTGGTATGCCCGTCGATTGTTCGGCTGATGGTGTGAAATCATGGGCCTCGGCACTTCAGCACGTCGCGCAAGCCCCCAACGCCGTGATCAAGCTGTCCGGCCTCGGCCATCCCAATGGGACCGTCGCTGACACCGCTCCGCTCTTGCAGCACGCCATCGGCACTTTCGGAGTAGACGTGCAATGTTCGGTACCAATCTGCCGGTCGACCGGCTCTTTTCCAGCGCAGAGCGCATCATTCTTGCTTGTAAGGCCGTGCTTGCAGGTTTTACACACACTGAGCAGGACGAACTCTTCCGTTCCAATGCCTTCAAGACCTATCGTATCCAGGAAAAAGACTCACAGGCGGCCAAAATTCCGCCGGCCGGGCAGCCGCCGCGTAAAGAGGACATGTAATGACTGCATCGAATACTCGGTTTACCTATGCAACCCGCCTGAACGGCTTCAAGGCAGGTGGACCAGCCGTCTGGCAGGGGCGGAACCGCATCACGTCTCTTGATTTGATCGAGCGGGCCGCAACGGTACCCGGGCTTTCCGCCGTAGATTTTAATTTTCCCGACCACCTCGAAGGCGTGACACCAGTGGATATCCGCTCGAAGCTCGACGGCTTGGGCATCGAGCTCAATGGCTTTGCCATGCGCTATTATTCCGATCCGGGCTTCAAGAGCGGCGCCTTGGCAAATGCTGAATCCGGACTGCGCCAGAAGGCTCTCGATCTGACTAAGCGCGGGCTCGATGCTCTGGCCGAGGCGGACGGAAATCTCATGACACTTTGGCTGGGCCAGGATGGGTTCGACTATCCATTCCAGGCGGATTATCTCAAAATGTGGGATCATACGGCCGATGCATTGCAGGCGATCTGTGCGCATAATCCTCAAATCGATATCGCCATCGAATACAAGCCGAACGAACCCCGGGCCTTCAGCCTCTTGCCCGATGCCGCTACGACGCTGCTGATGGTGAGCGACGTCAATGCACCTAACATGGGTGTGACGCTGGACTTCGCCCACGTTCTCTTCGCTGACGAAATGCCAGCCTACGCAGCAGCGCTAATTCACCGTCGCAGCCGCATTCTCGGCGTTCATCTCAATGATGGCTATGCGAAGCGTGATGATGGGCTGATCGCCGGCAGTGTGCACATCCCGCAAACGCTAGAACTGCTCTATACGCTCGACAAACTTGGTTATCGCAATGCGATCTACTTTGACACATTCCCTGATGCAGTTGGCCTTGACCCTGTTGCCGAGTGCTCGGCGAATATAGCGGCAGTTGAGGGCATGTGCCGCGTGCTCGACCGGCTTCGCGGCAATACCGCGCTCGATGCGGCCATCGCGATGCAGGACGCGGTGGCGAGCCAGAGGATCATCCAGTCCGCGATCTATGGTGCGCCATGATCGATGTTGCGGTCGTCGGCAGCCTGCATCTGGATATCATGGTCGAAGCGCCGCGGCTGCCGGGCCGCGACGAAACACTCATGGGTGAGTCGTGGCATTACAAATGCGGGGGGAAGGGCGGAAATCAGGCTGTGGCCGCCGCAAGATTCGGCGCACGCACTTCTTTCGGCGGGCGCGTCGGCAGCGATGACTTCGGCGAACGCCTGGTCGCCCATCTCCGGTCCGCCGGCGTGGATACACGTCATGTTGGCGTCGATTCCCTGACCGGAAGTGGCATGAGCGTGGCGATTCAGGAGGCCGATGGCGAATACGGTGCCGTCGCGGTCCCGGGGGCAAACAAAAATATCGCGGCAAGTTCAATAGCCGGCGATTGGGCAGCACTGTGGGTTTGCAGTGTGCTCCTCCTGCAGAATGAGATTCCGGAAGCCGTGAACATCGCCGCTGCAAATCTCGCCAAGGCCCACAAGGCAAAGGTCCTGCTGAATGCCGCGCCTGCCCGTTCCATGCCAGACCAATTGCTCGATCTCGTCGACGTCCTGATTATCAACCGTGTCGAAGCCGCCATGCTCGCCGGATTCCAGATCACGACACCAGCGGACGCCGAGCGCGCTGCAACTGCGTTCACGACAGAAAAGCGCGATGTGATCGTCACTCTCGGCAAGGACGGGTTGGTACTACGGACACGGGCGGGATACTTGTGCCGCGTTCCAGCCCGATCGGTGGAGGTCATTTCAAGCCATGGCGCGGGCGACTGCTTTTGCGGCGCCCTCGCCGCGCAACTGGCGCGGCACGGCAACCTTGAAGCCGCCTGTCGCTATGGCAGCAAAGCCGCGGCAATGTTTGTCTCGACCCCTGCGGCCGGCAAGTCAGACGTCAATGATGCGGCGCTTGGGCGCTGGCTTTAGAACTTAAACATCATTGTCAGGCCGGCCCAACTTTGGAAATAGTTGGATTTCAAGTGTTGCCCATCTTGAACGAAGATGAATTGGAATTCCACGCAGTTTGACGGAGCATTGCCAATTTCGATTCGCGCTGCACGCCAAGTCGGGAAGGTTCCGCGGCATTTACCAATTGGCCAGAAAGAGGCTACAGAATACCCTTATTACATTTAGGGGCTGTGCCTCCCTCGATCACCAACCGACGGACCATCAACCGCACCAATGCCAGCGCGCGCAGGAACGGAAAACCCATCATGATCGCAGCCAAAAACCCATTTGGACGCTGAACAAGCCCAATGTCATTCGCAGTGATCAGTTTCCGGCTCCGTTAGGCACGTTGTCGCAGAAAATGCAAACAAACTCATATTTTGACGGCTACCCGGCTGCTGCCCAGAAGCGCAAGACAAAAAACTGGTTAACATCACGCGACCAACAAGTCTTGGAATTTGTTTAGAAAAAATGGTGCCCAGGGGCGGAATTGAACCACCGACACGCGGATTTTCAGTCCGCTGCTCTACCAACTGAGCTACCTGGGCACATTGCTGGACGGGCGCTGTATAGGAGATCGGGATTCGTCTGGCAAGCGAAAGAAGCTGCCGCAGTTGATGCGAAATTCCCCTGTAAAATCAAATTGCTGCCGCATCCGCTAAAACATTCTTGAGATGCCTCAACCAAAGTCTACTAACCCGCCGCCACCGTTCCGGATATGAAAATCAGGAAGGTTGAGGGCACCGCGGGAGGCGGGGCTCCATACCTTTTCGAACCGGTTGCTCCGTGCAAGGAGCAGGAAAAAAGGGGAAACGCATGGCAGACACAACAGCAGGGCGCGGCGGCGTCCTCGACCAGAGCAAGGTGACCGTCGTCTTCGCGTCGTCACTCGGAACTGTTTTCGAATGGTATGATTTCTATCTTTACGGCTCGCTGGCGGTCATCATCGCCAAGCAGTTCTTCTCGGGCGTAAACGAGACGGCTGGTTTTATCTTCGCGCTGGCCGCCTTCGCGGCCGGATTCATCGTGCGCCCCTTCGGCGCTCTGGTGTTCGGCAGGCTTGGTGATCTCATCGGCCGCAAATACACCTTCCTCGTCACCATCGTGATCATGGGTGTTTCGACCTTCGGCGTCGGCCTGTTGCCGAACTACGCGACGATCGGCATGGCGGCGCCCATCATCCTCGTGGCGCTGCGCGTGTTGCAGGGCCTCGCACTCGGTGGTGAATATGGCGGTGCCGCAACTTACGTGGCTGAACACGCCCCCGACAACAAGCGCGGCCTTTACACCAGCTGGATTCAGACGACGGCGACGCTCGGCCTGTTCCTGTCATTGCTGGTCATCCTCGGCTGCCGCACCTGGCTTTCGGCGCCGATCTCGGATGCGCCCGGCGCACCCACGGCCTTCGATACGTGGGGCTGGCGCATTCCGTTCCTGCTTTCGGCCATTCTCCTCGCCATTTCGGTGTGGATCCGCTTGAAGCTGAATGAATCGCCAGTCTTCCAGAAGATGAAAGCCGAAGGAAAACAGTCCAAGGCGCCGCTTACCGAAAGTTTCCTGCGCTGGGGCAATCTCAAGATCGTCATCCTGGCACTATTCGGCCTCACCGCCGGTCAGGCCGTGGTGTGGTACACGGGGCAGTTCTACGCCCTGTTCTTCCTGACGCAGACGCTGAAGGTCGATCCCGTCGCCGCCAATCTGATGATCGCCGCCTCGCTGGCCATCGGCACGCCGTTCTTCATCTTCTTCGGCTGGCTCTCGGACAAGATTGGCCGCAAGCCGATCATCATGCTGGGTTGCCTCCTGGCGATCGTGACATATTTCCCGATCTTCAAGGCGATCACCCAATATGCCAACCCGGCCCTGTTCGAAGCGCAAAAGACTTCGCCGGTCTTGGTGACGTCGAATCCCGAGGATTGTTCCTTCCAGTTCAATCCGGTGGGCACCGCGAAGTTCACCAGCGCCTGCGACATTGCGAAGAGTGCCCTGGTGAAGGCCGGCGTTCCCTACTCGAACCTGGCGGGCGACATTGGTGCTGCCCAAGTCAAGATCGGCGAAACCGTTGTGCCGTCCTATGACGCTGCAAAGCTCGGCGCCGAAGCCAAGCCGAAGAACGAGGAACTCGCGGCCTCGTTGAAGGCGGCGGGTGAAGCAGGCATCGCCGCCGCGGCAACAGCAGCCGATACGGCGATTGGCGGCTTCGTGACGGCGGCGGGGCTCAAGGACCTGCGCCCGAACGAGGATGCCACCAAGGCCAAGACGCTGTCGGCCCTGATCGCCGCCGGCATGAATGGCGATGCTTTCAAGAACGCCACCGACAAAGCCGCCGAACTCGGCAAGATCGTCGACGGTGCGGTGAAGACCGGTGGCTTCTCCGCCGCCATGACCGATGGCTTCGCGGGCAATCTCTCGGGCGCCCTCAAGGCCGCCGGTTATCCGGCCAAGGCCGATCCGGCGGGCGTCCACACCGGCATGGTCATCATGCTGCTCACCATCCTGGTGATCTATGTGACCATGGTCTACGGACCCATCGCCGCCATACTGGTCGAGATGTTCCCGACCCGCATCCGCTACTCCTCCATGTCGCTGCCCTATCACATCGGCAACGGCTGGTTCGGCGGCTTCCTGCCGACCACAGCCTTCGCTATCGTGGCGGCCACTGGCGACATCTACTCTGGTCTCTGGTATCCGATCATCATCGCCTCCATGACCCTGGTCATCGGCACGCTGTTCGTGAAGGAAACCCGCGGAACCAACATTCACGGCTAGTGCTTCGGACTTATGATGAACATGAGACCGGCCGCGGACGATCATCCGCGGCCGGTTTTTGTTTGCGGGAAGACGGAGGACAATATGCTACTTGCACTGATCAGTGACATCCATGCCAATGACCTGGCCTTGCAGGCTTGCCTGCGCCATTGCGCGGCGCTGGGGGTGGGCCGCATCGTGGTGCTTGGCGACATCGTCGGCTATGGTGCCGAGCCCGAGGCAACCGTGCGCCGCGTTTCGGGGCTGGTGGAGGCCGGAGCCATCGTGGTGCTCGGCAATCATGATCAGGCGATCGACACACCATCTGTGCAGATGAACGAAACCGCCCGTCGCGCCATCGCATGGACCAGGCCCCGGCTTAGCGAAACCTCGCGGGCTTTCCTGCGCGGCCTGCCCCTGACCTGCACCCTCGATAATTTTCTCTTTGTCCATGCCGACGCCTCGGCTCCCGCCAAATGGAAATATGTGACCGGCGCCGCCGAAGCCCGGATTTCCATGGCGGCGGTCAAGGCGCGCGTTACTTTTTGCGGCCACACCCATGTGCCGATGCTTTACTGCCTGACTGCGGCGGCCAAAGCCGTTGCCCATGGGCCGTCCGTGGACAGGCCTGTTCCACTCCTCGAACAGCGGCAATGGCTGGCGGTCATCGGCGCGGCAGGCCAGCCGCGCGACGGCAATCCGGCAGCCGCTTTCGCCACCTTTGATACGGTGAGCCGCGAACTGACGTTCCGGCGCGCACCCTATGATGTGGAAGCCGCCGCCGCGAAACTGCGCGCGGCCGGTTTGCCGGAGGCGCTGGCACTGCGCCTGTTGCAGGGGAAATGACCGATGGCAAGGACCAGGCTGGAAACCGGCGAGACTCTTGACGGCTTCATTGTCGGCGAATTGATTCATCGTGGCGGCATGGCGCATCTGTGGGGTGTCACGCGTCCGGGCGACGCGACACCGCTGCTGATGAAGATCCCGGTGCTACACGAAGGCGAGGATCCCGCCGCTATCGTCGGCTTTGAGATGGAGCAGATGATCATGCCCCGCCTCAAGGGCGTGCATGTGCCGCGTTTCGTGGCCAACGGCGATTTTGCGCGGCAGCCCTTCATCGTCATGGAGCGTTTGCCGGGTGAAACGCTTCTGCCCCGGCTTGAGAAGCTGCCGCTGCCCGCCGAAGAAGTGGCGGCACTGGCGGCGAGGATCGCCGATGCCCTTGAAGCGCTGCACAAGCAGGGTGTGGTGCATCTTGATCTGAAGCCCTCCAACATCATGTTTCGGTCATCCGGAGAGGCGGTCCTCATTGACTATGGTTTGGCCCGCCACCGCGACCTGCCCGATCTCCTGCAGGAAGAGTTTCGTCTGCCCTATGGCACGGCACCCTACATGGCGCCGGAACAGGTCCTCGGAGTCCGCAACGACCGGCGCAGCGATATCTTCGCACTCGGCTGTCTGATGTATTTCTTTGCCACCAGCGTACGCCCCTTTGGCGATCCGCAGGGCTTGAAGGGATTGAAGCGGCGCCTGTGGCGCGACCCGGTTCCGCCGCGCCGGCTGCTCCCGGATATCCCGCCATGGTTCCAGGAAATCGTCCTGCGCTGTCTCGAAGTGAAGGCCTCTCGGCGCTACCCTTCGGCAGCGCAATTGGCATTCGATCTGCGTAATACTTCGCAGGTGGCGCTGACGGACCGCTCCGGAAAATTGAAGCAGGATTCGTTCTTCACTATTTTGAAGCGCAAGTCCGACCCGCTGGAGTCACAGATTGACCGTCCGCCCGGCACGGAGGCCAGTGCCACCGATACGCCCATCGTCGCCGTGGCCATCAATCTCGACGACATGGACGGCCAACTCGCCGACAATCTCCGGCGCACCGCCAAACGCATTCTTGAAGGCTCGCCCGATGCCCGGCTTGCTTGTCTCAATGTGTTGAAGCTCAATCGCATCGCCTTGGACCAGACCCTTGACGAAGATGGCAACAACAAGCACGTCCAGCGCCTCGTCGGTCTCAAGGACTGGGCCCACGGACTTGGATTGGGTGCGGGCAAGGTCACATTCCATGTTCTCGAAGCCATCGATCCCGCCGAGGCGATCCTCGACCATGCCCGCCAGAACAACATCGATCACATCATCATGGGGGCCCGCGCCAACTCCGCCCTGCGCAAGATTCTCGGCAGTGTCTCGGGCAAGGTGGCCGCTGAAGCGCCGTGCAGCGTCACCGTGGTGCGTGATCGTCAGTCGGCTGATTGATCGTCCTCGCCCTGATCCCCGGCGGGAATGGCATAGGTGCCGCCCAGCCAGCGGTGCAGGTCGATCTGCGCGCAGCGATTGGAACAGAAGGGATGAAACTTCTGCTGCGATGGCTTTGCGCACAGGGGGCAGGGCCGCTTTGGCCTCAGGCGAACCGGCTCGGCCATCACACGCCCGACGCGGGACTGGTCAGCCAGCTATGATAGACGGGATAGCCCGCCCCTTCGAGCAGATGCACGGTCTCATAGAGCGGCAATCCGACCACGCCGGAGTAGGATCCGTTCAGATCGCGCACGAAGGCCTCGGCCCGGCCCTGGATGGCATAGGCACCGGCCTTGCCGCGCCACTCCCCAGAAGCGATGTAACTATCGATGTCCTCGCGTGACAGGCGCTTGAAGCGCACCTTGGTTTCGACGCAGCGCTTTGTCGTCTTGTTGCCCGGGGCGATGAGGCAGACAGTGGAATAGACCCAGTGCGACCGGCCCGACAGCAGCGACAGGCAGTCGCGCGCCACATCCGCCGTTTCGGCCTTTGGCAGAATGCGGCGGCCGAGGCCAACCACCGTATCGGCGCCGATCACAAAGGCGTTGGGGCCAAGCGCCTTGACCATCGGCATTTCAAGGGCGCGTTCGGCTTTCTCGGAGGCCAGCCGTAACGACAAGGCGCGCGGCGTCTCGCGCTTGCGCGGTGTTTCGTCAACATCGGCGGGATTGAGCAGGTCGGGCGTCAGTCCGGCGCGTTCAAGCAGGCTCAGGCGCCGCGGCGAAGCACTAGCCAGCACAAGCTTGACGGGGCTGCGGGCCATGGCGATTACTTGAAACGGTAGTTGATGCGGCCCTTGGTCAGGTCGTATGGCGTCATTTCGACCATGACCCGGTCACCGGCCAGGACGCGGATACGGTTCTTGCGCATTTTGCCGGCGGTATGTGCGATAATTTCGTGATTGTTGTCGAGCTTCACGCGGAACGTGGCATTGGGCAGTAGTTCGCTGACAGTACCTTCGAATTCGAGCAGTTCTTCCTTGGCCATGTGACTCCTTGGGGGTTGAAAATCGCGCGGAAAATGGACCTGTTGCAGTCCAAAATCAAGCCTCGTACAGCTTTAAATGGCACCCGCATCCATAAGATACAGAAGGATCGACGCTGAGATCGCCGCAAGCCCGGTGCCGAGAGCGATGGCGCCCGACACCGCTGGCGCCGATTCCTCGTTGCGGTGGGCAAACAGGAAGGCATTGGCGCCGGTCGGCATGGCGGCAAAGAGCACCGCCACCTTGGCCCACAGCGGCGGGATATCAACCACATGGCGCACCGCGAACCACACCACAAGCGGCATGAGCAGCATTTTCAGGGCAATCAGGGTGAACATCGATGACCAAGCGCCCCGGAGCGAATAGCCAGCCAGCGATACGCCGAGCGCAAACAATGCGGTGGGCACGCTGGCATCGGCCAGCATCTCCAGCATCTTCGCCACAATGGGATGCAGGCCCATGCCGGTCGCCCGCCAGAAGCTGCCGGCGATGAGCGCCAGAACGATGGCGTTGGTCGCCAGGTTGAGGAACAGTTCCTTGGCCGTGCGCCCGATCGAGAATGAACCCGAGTGCCGGGCCAGCTCGCGGTGCAGGGTGGCGGCAAACCACAGGATGGGGGCATGGATCGACAGGATCATGCCCAGCGGAATGGCCACCGCCTGGCCGAAATGGGCCAGCGCCAGCGGCGTGCCGAGCAACGCCAGATTGCCGAACCCCGCCGCCATCGAGGCCGCCGCCCCGCCGCTGGCCTGAAGTCCGTCGAAGAAACGCGCCACGAAGGCGCAGATCAGCCAGGTGACCGCCAACCCGCCAAAGAAGGCGAACCACAGTCCCCAGGGTGCGCCATCCTGCGCCGCCATGGTTCCCACCGTCTTGAACAGCAGGGCCGGGATGGCGACGTTGAAGACAAACAGTGACAGGCCCTTGCCCGATACGGCGTCGAAAACCCTGGCCTTGGTCAGGCCATAGCCCAGCACGATCATGCCGAAGACCGGCAGAACCGTGGTGAGAATGGAATCCAAGGTCTAGAGCCAGGCCTGGCCCGCCGCTTGTTTTTTCTCGTAGGCGTCGATGGCCGCCGACTTCTCGAGGGTCAACGCGATGTCGTCGAGGCCGTTCAGCAGGCAATGCTTGCGGAACGGGTCGATGTCGAACTTCACCTTGCCGCCATCAGGCCCGCGGATTTCCTGATTGGGCAGGTCGATGGTCATGGTGGCGTTGCTGCCGCGCTCGGCATCGTCCATCAGCTTCTTGAGATCATCGGGGCTGACGGTGATTGGCAGGATGCCGTTCTTGAAGCAGTTGTTGTAGAAAATATCAGCGAAGCTGGTGGAGATCACACAGCGGATGCCAAAATCGAGAAGCGCCCATGGCGCATGCTCGCGTGACGAGCCGCAGCCGAAATTGTCACCGGCCACCAGAACCTGCGACTTGCGGTAAGCGGGCTTGTTGAGCACGAAATCCGGAAGTTCCTGGCCCTCCTGGGTATAGCGCATCTCGAAGAACAGCGAGGTGCCAAGGCCGGTGCGCTTGATGGTCTTCAGGAACTGCTTCGGGATGATCATGTCGGTGTCGATGTTGACGATGTTGAGGGGGGCTGCAACACCGGTGAGCGTGTCAAACTTCTGCATGGGTTCGTCCTTCAGTAACTTTCGGGAGGTCGGTACCCAGCTTTTCATCAGCACCGATCATCAGGTTCAGGTTCTGCACGGCGGCGCCCGAGGCACCCTTGCCGAGATTGTCGTAAATCGCCATCAACAGCAGTTGCCCGCGTGCCTCATTGGCGAAGACATGCAGCCGCATGCGGTTGCTGTTGTTGAGAACCTGCGGGTTGATCTTCGCCGAGCGTTCGATGGACTCCAAGGGCGCCACCTCGATAAAGGCCGAGCCTTCGTAGGCCGCCGCCAGGCAGGCATGGACATTGGCGCCCGAGACCTTCTTGACCAGCAAATCGGTGAAGACCGGCACGCAGCCCATCATGCCTTGCGCATAATTGCCCACCGCCGGCTGGAAGATCGGCGCATGCGCCAGCTCGGCATAGACCTGCATCTCCGCCAGATGCTTGTGCGTAAAGTTCAGGCCATAGGGCAAATAGGGGATCGCAGCCGTTCCCCGGGCTTCATAGACTTCGATCATCTTCCTGCCGCCGCCGCTATAGCCCGACACGGCATTGTAGGTGACGGGATAATCGGCTGACATGATACCGGCATTGATCAGCGGTCTGACGGTTGCGATGAGACCCTGCGGATAGCAGCCCGGATTAGAAACGCGCGCCGCCGCGGTGATCTTCGCGCGGTGCCCCGCCGACATTTCGGCCATGCCATAGGCCCAGCCCTCGGCCACCCGGAAGGCCGACGAAGCATCGATCACCCGTGTCTTCGAGGCCGCATCGATCAAGGCGACGGCCTCCTGTGCTGCCCCGTCAGGCAAACACAGGATGGCGACGTCCACCGAATTCAGCAACTCGCGCCGGGCTTCTGGATCCTTGCGGCGGCCGGGTTCGATCGACACAAGAGTGACATCGGAGCGGCTTTTCAGCCGGCCGCGGATCTGGAGGCCGGTGGTGCCCGCCCCGCCGTCTATGAAAATGCTGGTCATGGCCGGGCTACATACAGGCGCCAGCCCGCCCTTGCAATATGAACGGCGGCTGACCGGAGGCCTCAGATTGGGTTCAGGGCGGGTCTTCTAGAAAGGCATTCATCAACGGTGATGACCGCCGAAGACCACAACCCAGGAAAGGAACCACATCATGATCCGCAAAGCCCTCATCGCTCTCGCCGCCGTCACCGTGGCAGGCCTCGCCCTTGCACCGGCGGTTGACGCCAAGACCCGCATCAACTTCGATGTCGGCATCAACCTCGGCGGTGGCGGCATCTACGTCGGCCCCGGCGCCGGCTTCTATGATGATGACTTCGTGATGGTTTCTGATGAACCCGATTGCGGGTGGGAGATGGTGAAGCACAAGAAGTGGAACGCCAGCCACACCCGCAAGGTCGTCTTCTTCACCAAGCAATACGTCTGCGGCTGATCGCCAGCCCTGATATTTTGCTGCTTCCGCCGGTCTCAAGCCCCCTCCCGGCCGGTTGATGCAGTCAAGAGAGACCGGCCGCGAAGCCCCCTCCGCGGCCGGTTTCATTTTTTTTCGAGCATGTGGCAGGGTGTGTCCAAGGGGGCACCATGACAGCATCAACCAATCTCTTTGCGCCCGAGGCCGATACCTCGAAACCTGTTACCATGTACGGGCCGGATTTTCCGTTCCCGTTTGACGATTGGATCAAGCATCCCTCAGGGCTGGGCTCGGTTCCGGCCCACAAGCATGGCACCGAGGTGGCCGTCATCGGGGCTGGCATGGCCGGCATGACGGCGGCTTTCGAACTGATGAAAATGGGCCTGAAGCCGGTCATCTACGAGGCGGCCCGCATCGGCGGGCGCCTGCGCTCACAGAAATTCGAGGGCGCCGACGGCATCATCGCCGAACTGGGCGGCATGCGCTTTCCGCTGTCGTCGACCGGGTTCTATCATTATGTCGACATGCTGGGCCTTCAGTCGAAGCCCTTTCCCAATCCGCTGGTTCCGGCCTCGCCTTCCACGGTGATCGATCTCGAGGGCGAGACCATCTACGTCGAGAACATCGCCGACCTGCCGCCGATGTTCAAGGAAATCGGCGAATGCTGGTCCAAGGCGCTTGAGGAGGGGGCAGGCTTCACCCAACTGCGCCAGGCCATCCGCGAGCGCGACACGGCCAAGGTGAAGGAAATATGGAACCGCCTTATCCCCATCTGGGATGACCGGACTTTCTATGATTTCGTCGCCACCTCCTATGCCTTCTCCAGCAAGCCCTACCAGTATCGCGAAGTCTTCGGTCAGGTTGGCTTCGGCACTGGCGGCTGGGATTCGGATTATCCCAATTCCATGCTGGAAATCCTCCGCGTGGTGGCCACCGATTGTGATGAGAACCAGCGCTATATCCTGGGCGGCGTCGAGCAGGTGCCGCGCGGGCTGTGGCGGGCTTCACCCGAAAAGATGGCGCACTGGCCCAAGGGCACCACCCTGGAAAAACTGCATGACGGCGCCACCCGTCCCGGTGCCGCCAAGATCGAGCGCGCCTATGGCGACAAGATCGCCATTACCGATCGCTGGGGCCTCACCAAGCTGTTCGACGCCTGCCTCGTCACTGTCCAAAGCTGGCTGCTGACCACTTACATGCAATGCGAAGAGAGTCTGTTCTCGCCGAAAATGTGGATGGCGCTGGACCGCACCCGCTACATGCAGTCTTCGAAAACCTTCGTCATGACCGACCGGCCCTTCTGGAAGGACAAGGA
>JBKJQD010000170.1:0-10603 GCA_046594125.1 Aestuariivirga sp. | reverse complement strand
TCCCGCTAGTCGTGCCCGAGGTGAACCCCGACGCCATCGACGGTTACAAGCGCAAGAACATCATCGCCAACCCGAATTGCTCGACGGCGCAGCTTGTCGTCGCATTGAAGCCGCTCCACGATTACGCCAAGATCACGCGTGTGGTCGTCTCGACCTATCAGTCAGTGTCGGGCGCGGGCAAGGAAGGCATGGACGAGCTGTGGACCCAGACCAAGGGCATCTTCGTCACCGACTCCCCGACGCCCAAGAAGTTCACCAAGCAGATCGCCTTCAACTGCATTCCCCACATCGACGTGTTCATGGATTCCGGCGACACCAGGGAAGAGTGGAAGATGAATGCCGAGACCAAGAAGATTCTCGATCCGCACATCAAGCTCACCGCCACCTGCGTGCGGGTTCCGGTTTTCGTCGGCCACTCGGAAGCGGTCAATGTCGAATTCGAGCAGCCGATTTCGGCCGAAGAGGCCCGTGAAATCCTGCGCGAGGCGCCGGGTTGCATGGTGGTCGACAAGCGCGAGAACGGCGGCTACGTGACGCCTGTCGAATGTGTCGGCGACTTTGCCACCTATATCTCGCGCATCCGTGAAGATTCAACCATCGAGAACGGCCTCAACTTCTGGGTCGTCTCCGACAATCTGCGCAAAGGGGCCGCCCTCAACACGGTGCAGATCGCCGAGAGCTTGATCAATCGCGGCCTGATCAAGAAGGCCGCCTGAGCTGCTCCTTGTCATCGCGGGGCCTTCATGGTGACATGCCGCCATGAGGGCCCTTCTGGTTTTCGCGCTGCTGCTTGCCGCCCCCGCCCGGGCTGATGCGCCGCGTCTCGGCCTTCCCATCGCCTGCGAGTTCGGCAAGACCTGCTGGGTGCAGCAATACGCCGATGTGGACTTGTCCCCGGGGGTGATGGATTACGCCTGCGGCAGCGAGACCTATGACGGCCATGATGGCACCGACATCAGAATCCGTGACACCTCATCGTCGGCCGCCGTCATCGCCAGCGCGGCGGGAACGGTCAAGGCGGTCCGCGATGGTGTTGCCGACCGGCTGATGCGCAGCGCCGCCGACCGGCAGGCGGTGCGCGATATCGAATGCGGCAACGGCGTGGTCATTGCCCACGGCGATGGCTGGGAGACGCAATACTGCCACCTGCGCCAAGGCAGTGTCGCGGTCAAGGCGGGCGACCGCCTCGAAGCGGGGGCAAAGCTCGGCATGGTGGGCTATTCCGGCATGGCCGCCTTCGCCCATGTGCATTTGACAGTTCGGAAAGACGGCACTGCGGTCGATCCTTTCCGCCCCTCCCCCGATGCCGCGCCAGCCTGTGGTGCGCGGAATAGTTTGTGGAACTCGGAAGCTCTCCCGGCACTGGCCTATCATCAAGGCGACATCATCGGCTTCGGCTTCGCGCCCGGCGCCGTCGGCCTGCCGCAACTCGAAGAGGGCAAGCTCGCGCAGCAGGAGCCGCAGACTGAATGGCCAGCGCTTGTCTCTTACCTCTGGGCCATCAACCTGCTGGCCGGCGACGAGGTCACCGTGACGCTGACAGGGCCGGGTGGCATCACCGCCAGCAACAGCGCGACGCTCGACCACGCCAAGGCGCAATACCTGCTGTTCGCCGGCAAGAAACGCCCACCCGGCGGCTGGCCACCCGGTGACTATGCGGGCCGCATCACCATCGGCCCCCCAGGCGCGCCACGGCTGCGGCAGGACTGGCATGCCACACTGCGCTAACGCCTCTTGCGGCGCGTTGAAGACCACATGCGGCCCAAAGAGACCGACTCAGCCTGTTGAGCCAGTCTTCAAATTGTTATATTCAATTGGATATAACGATGACAGCAAGGCGATCCGGATGGTCACCCGCCGAAACTTCTGCCAGAGGCTTGCCGCAGCCGCCAGTGGCATTGCCCCGGTGCTCGCGGCGGCGGTGCCGCAATCCATCGCAGCTGAAAGAATCAACGTATTTGCCGCCGCCAGCCTCAAGAACGCACTCGATGCCGTGAGCTTGTCATGGCAAGCCACGACGTCGAAGGAAGCCGCGGTCACCTATGCGGCAAGTTCGGCTCTTGCCAAGCAGATCGAAAACGGGGCTCCGGCCGACGTGTTTATTTCAGCCGATCTTGATTGGATGAACTATCTCGCTGATAAAAATCTCCTGACACCCGGCAGCGAAGTGAAATTGCTCGGCAATGAACTGATCCTCATCGCACCCAGGGACTCGAGGGCCGAAGCAAGGATCGAAGCGAATTTTCCACTCTCGGACATTCTCGGTGGCGGCAAGCTCGCGATGGCCGACGTGAAGGCCGTGCCGGCCGGCAAGTACGGCAAAGCGGCCCTCGAGAAACTCGGCGTGTGGACCTCGGTTGAAAAGAATGTGGCCCAGGCCGAAAACGTCCGCGCCGCCCTCAAGCTGGTGGCGGCAGGAGAGGCGGCACTTGGCATCGTCTACGCGACCGATGCAAAGGCCGAGCCTTCCGTGAGGGTTGTGGCCATATTCCCCGCCGGTTCTCATCCCGAAATCGTCTATCCGGCGGCAACCATCGCAACGCTGGCAAATCCCGATGCCGGCGAATTCATGAACTATCTCCAGTCAGCCAAGGCCAAGGCGATCTTCGAGGAACAGGGTTTCTTATATCTGGCAGCCGTCATCGGTGATTAGGCAGGCAGATGCGAGGTTGAAAGGTCGGCCTGTCAACTGACCTCGGCGGCTTCCCTGGCAAGCGCCGCGATGTGAGATTCGGTTGCAGCTTCAGCGGCCAGCACCATGGCCCGGTACCTTGAAATGAGGCTTAACCCCAATGCTGTCAGAGTCGCACCGCCGCCTTTCTTGCCACCGGTCTTCGATTTCACCACGGGCTTCCCGAACATCCGGTTGAGTTCATCGACGAGTTCCCATGCCCGGCGGTAGGACATGCCCAAGGCTCGTCCACCGGCCGATATGGATCCCAGGGCCGCTATCTGTTCCAGCAACTGGATCTTGCCGGGGCCGACGCGGAATCCGGGACCGAAATCAATGCGAATGCTGAGTTGCGCCATTTCAGCTTTCCTGCCTCCGGGATGATCGGGCAAAGACAACCGCAAATCCAGTGTGATGGCCTCAAAGCCAAATTATAATTCCCTTTCGGGAGTAACGGAAGATGCCACTCAAACCCTTAAGGCACCTGCGAACCAAGCAAGCCCACTTGCGAGGGCCGTGTCCCCTGCAATGGGCTGTGCTGTCAAGCGTCGTGCTTTTTGGCGATGTTCCCAATGCCCTGGCCATCGCCGGAATGGCACTGATCATGGTGGCAGGCTTACTTGTGATCCACTTCGATGGCCAACAGAGACCTGTTCCGGCGGCTTGAACCTGCTCTGCTCACAAGGTTGTTGCCGCAGATCCGACGCTTTCGGCGCCATCGAAAGTGAAGATGCCACCTGACGCATAGGCGGCTTCATCCGAGGCGAGATAAACATAGAGCCCTGCAATTTCCTCCGGGCGGCCATGGCGGCCCATGGGGATGATGTCATTCACCTTGCGCAACATTGCGGGGCTGTATTCGGCATCCTGCATGGGCGTTGAGGTGTAACCGGGATTGATGGCGTTGACGCGAACCTTGGGCGCGAGCTCGATGGCCATGGTGCGCATCATGGCCAGAACGGCTCCCTTGCTGGCATTGTAGTCGGAATAGTGGCGGTAGCCGACGACACCAGCTGTCGAGGCGGTGATCAGGATCGCACCGCCATCACCCTTCATCATGTGGCGGGCGGCAAGTTGGCTGGGATAGAACACGCCATGGACATTGACCCGCATCACACGATCAAAGTCGGCGCGATCAATGTCGATGAAATCACGCCTGACCGAAATACCCGCATTGCAAATCATCACATCAAGGCCACCAAGTGCCTGCACCGAACGCGGGAAGGCCACATCAACCTCCGCCGGCTCGGCCACATCAACGCAGACAATATCTGAAAGGGCTGGAAGCTCGGCCCCTATGGCCGCGGCATTGTTCTTGTTGCGGCACCAGACGCAGACCTTTGCACCTTCGTCAAGAAAGCGCCTGGCGATGGCCGCACCTATTCCTGTTGATCCCCCGGTGATGATCACCCGCTTGCCAGCCAATCGTCCCACGTCAAATCTCCTTCAGATCACATAGCCAAGTGGCACGGGTTCAAACATCCGCAACACATGCTTGCCCCTGCCGCTTTCAACCGTCGCAGCCAAGCCGGGCTTAGCAGCGTCTTTGACGGGAATATCAAGGCCGAGGCTGTAGTAGATTGCGCGGAGTTTTTCGGCTTGCGGGTGGAACGCTTCAACGCCGGCAAGGCTGCCGCCGCGCGGTGCGGTTTTGGCTGGGTGTTCACTGTCCAGCCAGTCGATGAAAAACGGAACCAATGATCCAAACCCGTGGTCGCGGATTCCAAAACAGGTCCAGCCCAGCCATTGGCCATTTGGAAGTGTGCGGCCACCGGTGACGAGTTCACCGCCCATGAGACCTGCCTCGCGGGCTTTGCGGCGCAGCACGGTCAGATCCAGTCCGCCAATCGCCCAATGATAAAGCCCAGAGCCCGGCAGACCGCGGACTTCGGGCGTAAGACTGGTTTCAGATTGTGCCGGATCACGGCCGAGAATTTCCAGATATGTTGAATCAGACAATGACAGAAGACGATTGGCCGTCCCCTCGCCAGGGTGAACGCCGCCATAGATCGAACCACGGTCCATTCGCTCGCCGAAAAACCGCTCGCCCTCAGCAAGATCGGCACAATACCAAACAAGATGATCAACACGCATGACCGGAAATCTACACAAGAATGGCTGTGACGTATAGTGGGGGCATGAACAAGGCGATGCGGAAATAACACCGCTGCGCTATCCAAAATTCTCGTTGATTTACGCCATACCCAATGCAATTCTGCCCCCGATGCGAAGCGGAGAAGTTCATCATGGATGACTCGCAATTTGGGACTGAGGACGGCCGTGGAGCCTGGGCGCCCGCAAAGCCTGTCAGCTATGGCCCGGCCTTTGAATGGCCACCCCGCCCCAAGGCCCTGTTCAAATGGTTCTTCGGTTTTCCGGGCTATCTGCTGCCATGGAATGTTCTCTATGGCATCGCAGCACTTCTGATCTGGCGCTATCTCACGCCTTCGCTCGACACCATGAAAACCTTCGCCGTGTCATGGATCGCCATCATTCTGGTCCGCAATCTCGTTCTTGCGGCGCTTGTCAGCGGGACCTGGCATATGTGGTTCTATGTCTGGCGCAAGCAAGGCGCAGCCTTCAAATACAACAGGCAATGGCCGAAGGAAAAAGCCGCGGGCTTTCTCTTCAACAACCAGACCTATGACAACATGTTCTATTCACTGGTCAGCGGTGTGCCAATCTGGACGGCCTATGAATGCCTGCTGCTCTGGGCCTATGCCAATGGCATTGCCCCGATGATCACCTATGAGGCCCATCCCGCGGGTTTCATCGCCTTGTTCTTTCTGGTGCCCTTCATTCATGAGGTGGGTTTTTACTTTGCGCATCGCACGCTGCATTTTCCGTTTCTCTATGAGATCGCCCACAAGCTGCATCACCGCAATGTCAGCCCCGGCCCATGGTCTGGCCTGTCGATGCACCCCATCGAGCATCTGATCTATTTCTCGACGATCCTGTTGTTCTTTTTCATTCCAGCACACCCCATCCACATGATCAACCTGGCCAATCGCCTGGGTGTTGCTCCGGCCCAAGGCCACACGGGGTTTGACCGTGTCGCAGTGGGTGGAGAGGCAACATGGGATGTGTCCTATTACGCCCACTACCTGCACCACAAATATTTTGAGGTGAATTATGCCGATGGCATGGTGCCGCTTGATCGCTGGTTCGGCTCATTCCATGACGGCACACCGGAAGCCCACGAGGCCATGAAAGAACGGCGCATGCGGCGAAGTGCCTGAGTAATGAAGAATGCCCACGCTTTGTTGCACCGGTAATCCCCCCGGTTTGGAGCGAGTTTGGCAGTGGAATTTTGTCGGTATTTTGAACGAGGAGATTTGGATGAAGAAAGGCACCTCGGAAACCGGGTGCATTTTTTGCTCAGCAGCACCTTGGCTTGGTGCAAAATCGACGCAAAATACTCTGCACTGTTCTGGTTAACCCATTGAAAAGATTGGTGGCGGGAGAGGGACTCGAACCCCCGGCCCCAGGATTATGATTTCTATGACAAGGTAGATATTTCAATAACTTAGGTCTTCCAAAACTGTCTAGAGCCACACTGAAACAAAGGACATTCTGCCACTTTGTCTAGACGAGAAGTGGTTCAAGGCGGAGAGAGAAACGAACTGTGGGCGCCAGAGGTCATCGGGATAGGTTGAAACGCATTTCTTCTAGGACTTCGTCATTCTTCATCGGGCGATCTACCAATCGCAAGAAGGCGAGCCGTGCCCGATTGTGCACCCTACCAGGCACTCGACCGGTCCCATCGAGCAGAGCAGTGCCCAATTTCATTCCGGGCGCGCATTTGGCCAGGACAGCTCATGACCGCCCATTGGGGCGTTCCTGATCCAGCTGCTTCCGGTGGCAGCGAAGCCGAGAAGCGGCTCGCCTTCGCCGACACCTATCGCATGATGAAGAACCGCATTTCCGTGTTCGTCAATTGGCCGATGACATCGCTCGACCGTCTCAGCCTGCAGAAGAGGCTTTCGGAAATCGGCAAGGTCTGAGCGTGTCATGATGCGATCATCATCAGCCCGTTCCTATGCCGCCGAAGCCCTTGGCACGGCGATCCTGCTTGCCACCGCCGTCGGCTCGGGAATTATGGGAGAAACACTCTCGGGTGGAAACGTCGCCGTGGCCCTGCTCGGCAATACCATACCGACCGGCGCCATTCTCGTTGTCTTGATCACCATCCTGGAGCCGGTCTCAGGCGCCCACGTCAATCCCGTCGTATCGCTGGCCATGTGCATCACGCGGCGGATGCCATGGAAGCAACTGGCTCCCTTCACCATCTGTCAGGTGATCGGCGCGATCGCGGGTGTGTGGATCGCCCACGCGATGCACGCCCGGTAATTTCGGTGCATTGCCGCACCCTCAAATTCCTCCCGAATATTACATTTCGTTCATCCATCTCCCGTCAGGCTTTGGTCAGCTTGCCAGCGCAGTGTGCATCTATCGACACGAACCCACAACAAGCCAACCCAAACCAAGGAGACTTCAAATGTTCACCAAGTCCACACTGATCGCCACCCTGAGCGCAATCGCCATTGCTGCTTCAATCCCCGCCGCATACGCCTCTGCCGACCATGGCAAGGACAGCAGGGACCGGGGGTCGCATTCCGATCGCCACAGCAATGAAAAGCTTGACAAGCTGTCAATCGACAAGCATCGCGATGCGAAAGACAGCAAGCATGTCGAGAACTCGACCGACAACTCCGGGATGCCCGACACGAGTTCGGACTCGAGCACGGACTCGGCCGGAAACAGCCTCAACTGAATCGATATAGCCAAGCACAGGGTGGAGTGCCAACTCCACCCTGTGCCGTCACCTTGAAAATGTGCAATAGTCGCTCGTTCAATTTGTCACGAAGAAGACTTTCCGGCCGCGAGGCCTCTGAGTCTCGCCACGTTGGGACCCAATGAGAACGCTCGTCATCGAAGATCATGAGAGACTCGCGGACCATATGGTTGCCGGCCTAGCTAAGGGGGGTTTTGCGGCTGATTCAGTTTCAAACCTGGAAGATGCCAGCAACGCCCTTGAAGCGGCGGCTTATGATTTCATTGTGCTCGATCTGGGGCTTCCCGACGGGGACGGTGTGGGATGGCTGCGTAAAAGGCGGATTGCCGGCATGATTACACCGGTTATCATCGTGACTGCCCGCGACGGCCTGGGAGACCGCGTCAGGGGTCTTGACAGCGGCGGAGACGACTATCTGGTGAAACCCTTCGCCATGGAAGAAATGCTCGCCAGATGCCGGGCCTTGATGCGGCGCCCATCCGCTGTCCATGCCTCTGTTCTCGAAGCCGCTGGCCTGACCCTTGATCTTGCGACACGGGCGGTGAAGGTCAACGGAACTCCGATTGAGTTGGGGCGGCGTGAAACCGGAGTTCTCGAACTTCTGTTGAGGCGGGCGGGAAACGTCGTGACGCGTGAGATCATCGAAAGCCAGATCTACTCATTCGACGATGAAGTGACGCCGAATGCTATCGAAGCAGCGCTATCGCGTCTGCGCCGCAAGCTTGAAGATGCCGGATCGCAGGTTCAAATCCACACCGTCCGGGGTGTTGGCTATCTGCTTAAGGTGAGTTGATTCATGCCCGCACCAAGACGCAGTCTACGCCGAACCCTAGCCGGACGGGTTGTCATGATCGCCATTGTCGCCGTGCTGCTGCAACTTGCCTACACCATTTACGATTACCGCAAGAGCCCAGGCGATCTCGCCGAAGCAACGATGGAGCAGGATTTGGATGCGCTAGCGGCGGCGATACCGCATGGTGCGGGAAGCTTTGTTATTCCGGAAGACTTGGCGGTAAGATTTACAGCTTTTCCCCAGAACTATGGCTTTGATATTCGCCGAGCTTCCGGTGAAGTGCTCGCTTCGGCGAACGCGCCGCTGCTAGGGGATTTCGACCTAGGTGCCGATACAAAAGCCCGGGAGGTCATCGTCAGGGATAGGCCAATGGATAAGTCACGGACTATGGGCGGCCGCGCGGTCACGGTGAGCGGTGTGGAGTATCTGATGAGAGTTGCGGCGGTTGACGATCCCGCCGGCCTGCAGACGAAAGTGTTGATCGGTGAGGTCATCGATCGCGTCACGTTGCCAATCGTCCCCTTGACGCTCTTCCTGTTTGCCGTCCTGTGGTTGGCGCTTGACCGGTCGCTCGCACCAGTTGAGGCGACAGCAAGGGCTGTCCGGGATGTTGACCTTGCCAAGGGGAGCGTGCGTCTCGATCTCAGCGGGGTTCCGGCGGAAATTGCGGTACTCGGCGAGACGGTCAATGACCTGCTCGATCGCCTGGACGAAGTGATCAAGGCTCATCACGACTTCGCCGCCAATGTGGCCCATGAACTGCGAACGCCATTGTCGTTGATCCTACTTGATCTCGAACATTCCAAGGAAGCGTCATCGCGGCATGCGTTGGCCGAAGTGCAGTCCATGACCCGGCTTGTCGACCAGCTTCTATCTATATCGCGGCTGGAAGGACTTGGCGCTTCCACATTCGCGCATGTCGATCTTTCGGCCGTGGCGCGTTCGGTTGCCGTGCGGCTCGCGCCGGGAGCCTTGGAATGGGGGGTCGACCTTGGAGTCGTCGCGCCGGACACTGTAGTCGTCATGGGCCGGGCGGAAGTCATAGACAGTGCCTTGCGCAATCTGGTGGAAAACGCGGTTCGTGTTTCGCCGCATGGTGCAGGTGTGGAGATTTTGGTCGGCCCCGGCCCCGCGGTCTCGGTGCAGGACCATGGGCCAGGCATTGCCGGCGAGCAGCTCGCCACGTTGTTCGAGCGCCATCGCCAGGGTGACCGGCGGACCCGCGGTGCTGCCGGCCTCGGCTTGGAAATCACCAAGCGGTCAATCGAGCTTCACGGCGGGCGGATCGAAGTCACAAGCGCATTGGGACATGGATCGACATTCATCCTAATCTTCCCCGATACGCAGGCTGTGGATACGGCGGTGAGAAAGTAGACCACTGAAGCGCCGACATGTTGTTGGCTCGGGCGAGGCAAGAACCGTCCAGTGGTTGGGGTGATCCCTTTGGGGAGTTGGCCGGGGTGTATGCTGTGGAGGTCTATGCCGCTATTCGGCAGTTCCATGCAGAAGAAGTGAATCTTCTGGCGTATTCCGCCGATCACCCCAACCGCTTCGCCAAAGTCGGCCTGCGCATGACCCGGCGGATGCGCAAACGGCACAAACATCTCGCGGCTGCGAGCCCTGGCAAGCCGGACATAGTTCTTCACCACGGTATAGCCGCCAGCAAATCCGTGCTCGACGCGCAGCCTCTCGAAATTCAATTTCGCCGTATGCCGCTGCTTCACCGGCGCATGCCAGCAGCACCCATGTCAGGGCGCCATAACCGCCGCTCCACTGCCACAACAGTGCTGCCACAAAGGGCAAAGCGGCCTGCACGAGTTGCACCGGCATGGTAAGTATACCTTGCAAAGCTCCATACTCGCCAATACCCGAGAAGCTCGGGTGCTGCCGTCGCCTGCACCACGGTCTTGATCCCCATTCCCGCCCCGAAGAGCAGCGCGAATAGAAATGAAAAGTTCGCCGTTGGCGTCACCCCAAGGAGGACAATCATGGCAATGACCGGAAGAACCGTCGCCACGATGCCGGCGTGACCGATTGGGAGAGCCCGGCCCACGGCAAACATGCCGAGGCGGCCGGCAACCTGTGATGGACCTATCATCGCGTAGAGCGCGACGGCAGCGCCCGCAGAGAAGCCGCGTTCACTGAGCAAAGGCAAAAGACTGAACAGAAGCGATGAATAAAAGAAAGCAAAGCTCATATAACTTGCCAGAAGCAGGCAGAAGACAGCTTGTTTCCGCACCAGCGGAAAAACCGAAGGCCGCAGGAGATCGATACCTGCGCGGGCTGAAACTGTCCTGTCTTCCCGCAAGGCGAACCACGGAATGGCCACACATGTTACCAGCCG
>JBKJQD010000079.1:0-3157 GCA_046594125.1 Aestuariivirga sp. | reverse complement strand
CGTGGGCAGCCCTGCTGCCGGCCACGCCAAACCATGCGCGCGCTGACGTTTCACCGGGTGCGAGCGGCATACTCGGGCCCTTCGCCTGGACTCCCACGCGTGTCGACGACTATGCGGTAATGGTCGAATTGGACGCGCCCGGCGACCGCTCGAACATCAATCCGGCCACAGGCCTTCCCTGTGCGTCGCCGCAAGCACCGCCGACGCGGCTGTCGGAGCTCGTTCCCTTCGACAACAATCTGGCGGTCACCGTCTGGCGAACGTCCTAGAGCGGCTGGAAACCCCATTCGACGCGGGCCTCCTGCAGCGCGGTCCAGTAGATCGGGAATTTCCCATTGACCCGCAGCAGGTTGTCGAAGACGTAGCCGGCAAGATACTGTCCGGCCAGGGAATCGCTCTGATAATGAACTCCGGCACGCTCGCGGTTCGCCGCCACGCGCTTGGCCATCCACTTGAGTTGCGGCTTGTAGATCGAATCCGTGGCAAGCGTGGCGCGCGTCGCATGCATGAGCGATTCAGTGATAAGCCAACCCTGGAGCGAGTGGCCGCTGGGAAAGGCCGGATGGCCCGGAGGGCCGAAAGGCGGCGCCAACCCAGGGCTGAGCACCGACGGACGGACCCGACGGTACTTTTCCTTGTAGTGTATCGATATCATCTCACCGATGCGCATTGCCATCTGCATCAGCCGCATCGACTTGGGCTTCGAGCCATTGGTCATTCCCAGCAGGGAAACCCAGTAGAAGGGCGCATTCTCGTGTTGAGCGATGATTTCAGGCAGATAGTTTGCCCGGTCGTTCTCCATCAGGCTTCGCAGGTACGCGAGTTCCTCGTCGACGACGGCCGGATCGGTCTGCCAGCCGACCATGTCGTTGCCGGCAATCGGAATATTCGTCCACTCACTGGACGCCGAGAATTCACGAAGTGCGAGCAGCGCATAAAGGCTGGAGTCCCAAAGTTTGGGATCGAACGTCGCCGGTCGCGGCGTGACGATGTCACGCGGAAATTCCGGATGCATCGGGTCAGGACTGAAATCGAGCGTTAGAGGATGGGGCCCCAGTTCGGCGGGCACGGCGCCACCCATCTGGTAGTTGCCCCCGAGTCCCATGCTCATGCTCATGCTCATGCTCATGCTCATACTCATGACCTGCCCCCCTGCTAGATGGTCAAAATCGCGGCAAAAGCCACCTAAAGTCTATGCGACCACGCGGGAGTTGCCGAGCGGTATTAGGCCCTTCGTTTCCGCGACGGCCCGCCCGCAAATCGGATATAGTGGGCCTATTGGTTGGCGTTTAGAGTGAATATCTAGGCGACAGCAGCGGTAGATCCCACGGTACGAATGATTGCGGCTCGAGAATCGGAACGAAGGCTGGCGGCCGTTCTGGTAGCCGACGTAGCGGGCTATGTGCGCCTCATGGAGGCCGATGAAGACGGCATCCATTCCCGATTGAGCGCCTTGCGGCACGACGTTATCGATCCGTTTGTCGTTGCGAGCAAAGGCCGAATCGTCAAGAACACCGGCGACGGCTACTTCGCGATCTTCGATACCGTGCGGGAATGCTTCCAATGCGCCGTAACTCTCCAAGAGAAAGTTGCTTCCCTTGAAGGCGTCCATGAAACGGGGATGCGCATCGCCTTTCGGATGTGCATCAACCTTTGCGAGGTTATCTTCCAGAACGGTGACATTTTCGGAGACGGTGTAAATATCGCAGCCCGTCTGCAACACTTCGGCTCCCCCGGCGGGATCGTGCTGTCGGCTGCAGCTCGCGAGCAGCTGGGCAAAGTCGACTTTCCTTTACATGACCTCGGCGAGCTTAGACTCAAGCACCTCGAACGCCCGGTACGTGCTTTCGCCTTACAACTGGATGCAGACTCTCACCATCCAGTGCCCCTGTCCGTCCCGCTTGGCAAGCCGTCGATTGCCGTTCTGCCGTTTCGCAGCCTGCAACATGAGGCAGATGATGCCTATTTCGCCGCCGGCATTGCCGAGGACATCGTTGGTGCCTTGACCGGACTTCAGGACCTCATGGTGATTTCACATGGGTCAACGCGGACCTATGTCGACCACACTGTCGATCCGCGCATCGTCCGGCGAGATCTCGGCGTCAGATACGTTCTGTCGGGAAGCATGCGACGCAGCGGTGGCAGGGTTCGCATCCAGACTGAACTGAGCGACACGGAATCCGGCGCGGTGGTCCACTCCGACCGGTTCGATGGCGTCTCGGCCGACCTGTTTGAGTTGCAGGACCAGATTGCGAGCCAGATCGTCTCCATCATTGCGCCGCATGTCCGAGACGCCGAGCTCAAGAGAGTTCGCCGCAAGCGACCTGAGAGCATGGACGCTTACGACCTTGTCCTCCGCGCCATAGACTTGATGTATCGACTCAATCTTGACGACTTCAATCGAGCGCTGCCTCTTCTGAAACAGGCGATAGACTTGGACCCAAACTATGCCAAGGCGTACGCCATGGCGGCGAAATGGCATGGCCTTACTTTTGGTCAAGGCTGGTCGGCCGATCCGCAAAAGGATGCCGCCGAAACAGATCGACTGGCTTCAGAAGCAATCAATCGCGACAGCGGAGACGCATTGGCACTTGCCCTCTGCGGCCACCACAAGGCCTTCCTCTTTCGCGACTATGATCGCGCAATCGCGCTATTCGACCGTGCGTTGGCGGCGGGTCCCAACTCTGCTTTGGCGTGGACCCTGAGCAGCCCGACTTTCAGCTACATCGGCGACGCCACGATGGCGATTGCCCGCGCCGAGCGCGGCCTTCGCTTGTCACCTCTGGATCCCGACGCCTTTTGGTACCAGACCGCACTCACCCTCGCCCATTACGCCAGCGGCAACTATCCGGAAGCTGTCGACTATGGCCGCAAGGTCGCGGCGGCAAAGCCGATATTCACCGCCAACTTGCGCTTCCTAGCGGCGAGCCTCGCCGCGCTCGATCGATCCGGCGAAGCGAACGAAGTGGCCCACATCATCCTTCAGCTTGAGCCAAATTTCCGCGCAAAGAGCTTTGCGAACGGATACGCCTTTCGTGACGAGGCGCGTCGCGAGCGCTTCGGCGCACACTTAATCAAAGCAGGACTTCCAGAATGACGACAGCTCAAAAAACCGCATTGATCACCGGCGCCGGCCGCAACATCGGCCGCGCCTGCG
>JBKJQD010000044.1:0-8190 GCA_046594125.1 Aestuariivirga sp. | reverse complement strand
CCTGCAAAGTGCATGAAACCATCCGCAAGGTTTATATGATCAGGTAGCCCGTCACTTCGGCGTCCAGTAACTTACTTCGGTCTTGCCGCGCTCGACGATGGCGAAGCTGTTGGCTTTGACGGCATAGGGCGCACTCCACGCGCCGCCCGGCCACTTCACACGGATTTCGGCGTCCGCTGAACCGCCGAGCCCCATGTGGATCCAGCCCGACTGGCCTGATGCATGGCCGCCGCCCGCGGTGATTTCCCGCTGGGTGACGCTTGTTCCGCGCTTCACTTCGAGCCACGCACCCACGGCGTCGCGGTTGGCGCCTGGCTGTTGCAGCCGGACTTCGATCCAGGAGCCTGCCTTGGCGCTGGTGTTGCGCCACAGCTGTGCTGTTTCCCAGCGGTTGACCACCACCAGATCGACAAGGCCATCGAGATTGAAGTCGGTAAGGGCCGCGCCGCGCGAGGTGGCGGTACTGGCAACACCGGCCACATCGCCCGCTTCCCTGAATTTTCCATCGGGCTGCTGGATCAGCAGGTTGTTGGGGTCTTTCGCCGCGAAGTCGGGCATCTTCGCAACATTGCCCTTGGCGATGAACAGATCGGCCAGCCCGTCGTTGTTCACGTCCTCGAACTGCGTATGCCAGGCGGTGCTGGGCTTGATGTCAACACCCATGTAAGGGCGATGGGCGGTAACACCCCTGGCATAGGCCACGTCCTTGAAGGTTGGCTGCGGCTTGTTGCCCGCCGTGATGCTGGCCAGCGTCTGCAGTTTGTTGTCCGCCATGCTGGTGAGGAAGTATTCCGGGTAGCCGTCGCCATCGAGATCGCTGGAGGCGATGCCCATGCCCCAGATGCGCAACGGCTTCCAGCCCTCTTTCTCGGTATAGAGCGCAGGCGCCTGACCGGGCATCACATGCCAGAGCTGTTCCTGACCGCCCTCGTAATACTCGCGGTCATTGGAAACGCGTAAAGATGGCGTGCCCGATCTGTCCCAGTCGGTGAACAGCATCGACAGGGCACAATAGCTGGGCTTCAGTGGCAGCGGGCTTGCGAACTTGCGCTCTCCCGTGCCGTCTGGACGGTGCAGCCAGTTGTCGGTGCATGAGCCCCACGGCGAGATTTCCTCGCGCCGGTCGATATAGTTGCCGATGGCCAGTGTCGGCCAGATGGCACCGTCTTCCCAGGTGGCGGCAAAGGCCGTCGACCAGGCATCGCCGCCGTCGAATCCCCAGGCTTCGTTGGCGCGTTCGAAGCGGCAATGGCCGAGGCCGCGCATCACCACGTTTTCGCCGACGCGCAGCAGCACCAGGTCAATGTTGCCGTCGCCATCGACGTCGAGCGGATAGGTGCCCGCCACCTTGTCGAGTTCAAGCCCGCTGCTCTCCGCCGTGAAATGCAAGGCACCACCGCGGCTACTGGTGTTGCGATAGAACTTGGCCTTGCCTTCACCGCCCGCCAGCAGCATGTCGGGAAAGCCATCGCTGTTGCAGTCGAAGGTGGCGGCCCCGCCGCCCGCCATATATTCCCACTCGCCGGTATAGACGCTGTCGATGCCAGCGCTGGCTGTCTCTTCGGTAAAGGCGGGAATGGCGGCGCTGTCTCCGGCCATGGCCACAGGTGCTGCCATGGACAGCGCGGTCAACACGAGGCTCGCGAGTTTGGCGCGCATGACTACCTCCAGGTCTTCAGGGCGTTGACGTGCGCTCCGATGCAGCGCCCCTGATCGAGGCCGCGTTCGATGGCGGCGCGGAAATGGATGCCGCCATAGAGTCTGGAAATACCGGCCTCATTGGCAGCGGCCCAGAAACTTGGGAAAGACCGCGCCGCCAGTCCGTCACGCTGGTTGGTGGCGTCTGTGAAAGCAAAGTTGTCGCCGAACAACTTGGTCAGCACCGTGGCCGCGGCGGCCGACTGGGTGCTGTGGCCGCTGGGATATTCCGGAAACGGCGGCGTCGTCAGAAGCGGCTCCCACTTCGCATCCATGGTGCGGCGGATATAGGTCACCGGGCGTAGCAGGTCATACTGGAATTTGGCGTTCCAGCAGCCGATGAAGGCGTCGGCTTCGGCGATGCCGACACGGGCCAGCACGTCGGCACTCCTCTCCAGTCCGATGTTGTCACGGGCCAGAATCTGCAAGGCGATCGACACCCAGTGTCCCGGCGGCGTCGTCGACAGCATGGCGTCGTCGGCCCAGAAGCGGGCGATGGTACGCTGCTCGGGGGTAAGGTTTTTCGTGGTCTCGAAAACCTCAAGCGCCTGCTTGTAGAACTCCGATGACTTGTCTTCGCTGTAAGTGGCGGGCGGCGGCAGGGCGCAGGCCGCGCCATCTGGCATGGCGAAGGTGCGGTTCCGGCCCCAGTACGGAAGCAGCGGTTTCTGCTGCAGTGCTATCGCGCTGGTCGGAACCCAGTTCGACGGCCCACTGGCCAATGTGTAATCAAGCGGGAAGCCCATGTTCACGATGCTGGCGCCGCCATCACCCCGCGACCAGGCCAGGATTTGTGAAGCGAGCGCTTTGCCATAGTCTTCACTTCTCGCCATGACATCGTCCGCCAGCCCAGAGGCGATCTCGGCGCGCAGTTTTTCCGCGACCCTGGTCATCACCCGCTGGCCGGTGGGGCCGGTGTTGCTGAAGAAATTTCCGACCGCCGCGGTCAGTGCGGCATTGAGCACCGCCGCCTCGTCATAGGCCTTGCCCGCCTCGCGTGGCGGCTTGGCTGCCAGGCCATGCAATTGTCCGCCAAGGCTTTGCAGGTCCTGGGAACCGCTGGCCACCGCTTCGAAGGCAGTCACGCCGAGATAGGCGAAGGAGCGGCTGGCCACCGGCGGCGTATAGGTCGGCGTGTGCCGCACCAGTTCGAGCGTCACATTGTACCAAGTGTGCAGCACCTCTCCAGCCGTCCTGGCGCTGGCCGGAGCGCCGAACACGCCAAGCAGGACCAGAAGCGTTACGGCGGCCATGGCGATCAAGCGGCGTGGCGCGTTCATGCTGATTTCTCCATCATCGCATGGTGCTTGCCAAGCGGCCCCGCGGAAAACACCTCGGCATCGAGTGCCCTGAGCGTGCTGTCGATGGTGCCCTTGATGATCATGTCGGTATCGATCGGCACCACATCGATTTCGACATTGCGGCGCAACTCGTCGACCACGCCGTCTTCGATCGCCTGGCGCAGATGCGGCACGATCAACTCGACGGCGCGTGTTCCGGGGCCGGCCAGGATGATGCGCGTCGGGCTTAACAGCGCAATGAGCCGGGCCAGCCCAAAGCCCAGGGCTTCGCCGGCCTTGCGGTAGGCGGCAATCGCCCGGGCATCGCCCTTGAGTGCCGCCTCCTGCAGCGCCAGCATGGTTTCCTTGGGCACCCCCGAGAGCGGCGGCGGCAGCCGGTCGGAATCGCCCTCGGCACTGCGCAGGATGCCATAGTCGGCGGCATAGGCCTCGATGCAGCCACGGCGGCCGCAGCGGCACAGCGCCCCCTGCGGCTGATGATTCATGTGCCCGAACTCGGCGGCGGCCCCGGTTGGCCCATGATAGACCGTGCCGCCGATGATCAGTCCCATGCCCACGCCATATCCCATAAACACCACTGCGGCGGTTTCACCCTCCGTCCGGCTGCCAAGGCCCTCGGCGATCATGTTGGCGTCATTGGCGATGCTGCAGGCCACGCCGAGCAGGTTCTGGAGCGGCGCCACCACCGGAATGTTCCGTGCCCGGAAGGCCGGGCTCCACATGATGCTGCCCGCCTGGGAATCAGCGACACCCTGAACCGCCACGCCAATGCGTGACAAGCGCCGCGCCGGAAGCCGGTGGCGCGCCAGGAACGACTTGATCACGGCGGCAATGGTTGCTCCGAACCCCTCGGGCTTCGCGTCGTAGGTGGCGAGTGTTTCCATGTGCCGCGCCAGGATCAAGCCGCGATAGTCGGCCAGCGCCAATTCGATGCCGTCAATAGAGATTTTGACCGCCAGCACATGGGTGGCTTCGGGATTGAGGTCGATATGGGTCAGCGGGCGTCCGCGGCGCTGGGGTTCAGGCTCAGGCGGCACGTCATGGCGTTCGCGCACGATGTCGTCGTCGATCAGTTGTGCCGAAATCGAGGTGATGGAGGCTGGCGAAAGCCCGGTGCGGCGGCCCAGTTCGACGCGCGCCTGGGGGCCGTGCTGGCGCAATGCATCCAGCACGATGCGGCGGTTCTGGCGGCGGACCAGATCGCTGTCGGCCTTCTCGCGCATCACTCCCTTTCGCAGTGCAACATTTTGTTTGCGCTGCACAATCATTCTTTTTTTGATTTCTGATATTGACTCGGAACCCAACTTGCCGCAACATTTTTTTGGACGCCGAAATAAAACAATTCAGACAATCGTCCAAAGCTCATGAACCGCCCGCCCGGCCATCACAGGCCGGATCAGGGAGGCGTCCCGCGGTTCGGAAGGCTTTCGAGGAGGACCCAAGAATGAACCGTAAGTTTCTGACTCTGGCCGCCGGTGCTTTGCTGCTCGGTGTGTCGTCGATGTCGGCCATGGCCGCCGGCAAAACCATTGCCGTTTCGTGGAAGACCTACCAGGAAGAGCGCTGGAAAACTGACGAAGCCGCCATCAGGGCCGTCGTCGAAGCCGCCGGTGACAAATTGGTCACGACCGACGCGCAGCTCTCCGCCGCCAAGCAGGCTGCCGATATCGAGGGCCTGATTTCCCAGAAGGTCGACCTCATCATGGTCGTCGCCTATGATAGCGACGCCATCCTGCCGTCCTTCAAGGCGGCGTCCGATGCCGGCGTGAAGATGCTCTCCTACGACGTGCTCGTGGAAGACCCGAATGCGCTGTACGTGACCTTCGACAACGTCGGCGTTGGCCGTCTGATGGCCAAGGAAATCCTCAAAGCCAAGCCCGAGGGCAACTACGCCTTCATCAAGGGCGACAAGGGTGACCCGAACGCCACGTTCCTCTTTGAAGGCATCATGGAAGTGCTGAAGGAGAACATGGACGCGGGCAAGATCAAGAACGTCTGCGAAACCTTCACCGACGGCTGGAAGCCGGACAATGCCCAGAAGAACATGGAGCAGTGCCTGACGTCCACCGGCAACAAGGTTGACGCGGTCGTGTCCGAAAACGATGGCATGGCCTCCGGTGTGGTGGCGGCTCTCGACGCCCAGGGTCTCGCTGGAACCGTCCCGGTGTCCGGCCAGGACGGCGACAAGGCCGCTCTGAACCGCGTTGCGCTTGGCACCCAGACCGTGTCGGTCTGGAAGGACTCGCGAGCCCTCGGCAAGGTGGCTGCTGAAGCCGCCGTTGCCTTGGCCGGCGGTGCCGACCCGGCTTCGATCGCCGGCGTTGCGCCGTTCTCCGGCGGCGCCAAGGGCGTCAAAGTCAACGCCATCCTCCTGGCTCCGAACCCGATCACCAAGGCTAACCTGAACGACGTGATCGACGGTGGCTGGATCACCAAGGAAGAAGCCTGCGCTGGCGTGAAGGCCGGTTCGGTTGCGGCCTGCAACTGATCTCTTGTCAGTTGAATTGATCTGACACATCATGACCGCGTCATCCGCAAGGGTGGCGCGGTCTTTTTATGACAACAACGATGGCGGTCCGGCGGAGCAGGCCATAGGCTTCCTCGCCGAGAGCTTCCGCCACACGAAGTGAGAGGGGGAGGCGACATGAGTATGCAACCGGGCAACAACAGCCCAGCCCTGAGTGACCAGGGCGTGATCAAGCGCTTTGTGAGCGCAACGGAAATCGATACCCGCATGCTCGGCATGGTCGCCGCCCTGGTGATCATCTGGGTGGGCTTCGATATCGCCAGCGGTGCGCTGCGTCCCGGCGACGGCATCTTCGGCGGCTCTTTCCTCACATCGCGCAATCTGTGGATCCTGCTGGTGCAGACCTCGACCATCGCGGTGATGACCACCGGCATGGTGCTGATCATCGTCATGCGCCAGATCGATCTGTCAATCGGCTCGATGATGAACATCGTCGCCATCGCCACGGGCGTGCTGCAGGTCTACAAGCTCGGACCGTTGCTCGGCGTCGGCCATCCTTCGATCTGGATCATCGCCGTCATCTTCGCCATCATCATCGGGACGGCCGTCGGCGCCTTCAACGGCGTCCTCATCGCCTATGGCCAGATCCCGTCCTTCATCGTGACGCTTGGCGGCTTGATCGCCTTTCGTGGCATCGCCTTCCTGATTGCCAGCGGTGTCACGGTTGCGCCCATGGACAACACCTTCAAGCTCATCGGCGGCAGCGGCACATCGGCCTCCATCGGGCCGTTCTGGAGCTGGGTTCTGGGTCTGGCAGCCTGCGTGTTCATTGTCATGGGGATTCTCAACGGCCGCCGGCAGCGCGTGCGCTTCAATTTTCCATTGCGCCCGGTGTGGGCCGAATGTTTCATCGCACTGGTCGGTGCCGTGGTGGCACTGGGCACGACAGCGGTGGTCAATTCCTATCTGTGGCCGCAGAAAGTCGTGGAGCGCTATGCGCTCGACAACAACATTCCGATACCGGCCGGTGTCGAGAACCCGGACGGCACGGGCATCTGCAAGGCGGCTGACAAGGTCGTCAATTGCCTCGATGGCCTGAGCTATCAGACCGGCTATCCGATCCCGGTGCTGATCACCATGGTCATCGGCTTTGCCATGGCCTTCGTCGCCACGCGCACCCGTTTCGGCCGCTACGTCTATGCGACCGGCGGCAATCCGGAAGCAGCCGAACTCGCTGGTATCAACACCAAGCGCCTGACCGTCATGGTGTTCTCGCTGATGGGGGCGCTGGTCGGTGTCGCCTCGGTCATCGCCTCGGCGCGCCTCAACGCCGCCACGACGGCACTTGGCTCGCTCAACGAACTCTACGTGATCGCCGCCGCGGTGATCGGCGGCACCTCGCTGGCGGGCGGTATCGGCACGATCTACGGCGCCATGCTCGGCGCCGTGCTGATGCAGTCGCTCCAGTCCGGCATGGGCCTGCTCAATCTCGACTCGGCCTACACCGATGTTGTCGTCGGCTCGGTACTGGTCATTGCCGTGTTCGTCGACCAAGTCTATCGCCGCCGCGTGAAGTAAGGGGAGGATCAAATGGCCGCAAAAAAACCAGCAACAAAAAAGCCCGCCGTGAAACGCCCGGCAGTGGAGGTCGTGGCTGCCGTCAAGGCGGAGCCAGTGAAGCCCGCCGTTCAAGCGCGTGGCGCACCGCTGGTTGAGATGCGCGACATATCGATCGCCTTCGGCGGCATCAAGGCGGTGGATCACGCCTCGCTCGATCTTTATCCCGGCGAGGTCATGGGCCTGCTTGGCCACAATGGTGCTGGAAAATCGACGCTGATCAAGATCCTGTCGGGCGCCTATCCGCGCGATCACGGGGAAATCCTGATCAATGGCGAGGCCGTCACCATCGCCAATCCGCGCGACGCCAAGGGCCTCGGCATCGAGACCATCTATCAGACGCTGGCTTTGGCCGACAATGTCGATGCCGCCGCCAATCTCTATCTTGGCCGCGAGTTGCGTGGCAGGTTCGGAATCCTCGACGATGTCGCCATGGAAGCCGAATGCCGCAAGGTGATGCAGCGCCTCAATCCGAATTTCCGCCGCTTCAAGGAGCCTGTCAGCAAGCTTTCGGGAGGCCAGCGCCAATCGGTGGCCATTGCCCGGGCCATCCATTTCAATGCCCGCATCCTGATCATGGACGAGCCGACGGCGGCTTTGGGTCCGCAGGAAACGGCCCAGGTGGGCGAGCTCATCAAGCAGTTAAAGGCGGAAGGCATCGGCATCTTCCTGATCAGCCACGATCTGCATGACGTCTTCGATCTGGCCGACCGGCTGGCGGTGATGAAGAACGGCCGCGTCGTCGGCACGGCCCGCACCAGCGATGTCGACCACGACGAGGTTCTCGGCATGATCATCGCCGGAAAATGTCCTCCCGGCGCCATTCCGGGACCGGGCGCGTTGCGGTCGGCGGCGTAGAACCACCTTCTCCCGCAGGCGGGAGAAGGTGGTTTTACACCGCCGTCGCGAATCTTTCCGCGCAGACGCCGAGCGTTTCGTCCATTGGCCGTTTCCACCAGTTCTCCGATGAGAAGATTTCGACTTCGATCTGGCCGTTGTAGCCCGCCGCTTCGACCTCGCCACGAATGCCGGGCACATCTATGACGCCATCGCCCATCATGCCGCGGTCGTTGAGAACATCTTGCGTCGGCACCAGCCAGTCGCAGA
>JBKJQD010000007.1:0-2555 GCA_046594125.1 Aestuariivirga sp. | reverse complement strand
GGCCGGGCATGAAGGGGCGTTCGGCGACGATTTGACGTTCAGAAAAGAACAGCGACACGCCACGGCTCAAGCCGTCGGCGAAATCGCGCAATGCGTTGATGATAACCATGGTTGCCTCGGGAGTTTGCAGGGGAAGTTGGCTTCTTGTTGCAACCTATATGGTGTTGAAATGTGAGGGAATTGCAGCTTTCGAGCGATCCGCCGGCGCGGGTGCTATGTGGTCCTTGCATGGCGGAAACTGTCGGTGGCCCGCACCATGGCGTCGGTGATTCCCGGCTCGGTGGCCGTGTGGCCGGCATCGGGCACTACGATGAATTGCGCTTCGGGCCAGGCCCGGTGCAGGGCCCAGGCGGTTTCCATGGGGGTGACCACGTCATAGCGGCCCTGGATGATGACGCCTGGAATGCCGCGCAGCAGATGGGCGTCGCCGATGAGCTGACCGTCGCGCTCGAAGAATCCGCGGTTCATGAAAAAGTGGCATTCGATGCGGGCAAAGGCCAGCGCGAAGCGGTCCTGACCGAAATCGGCGACACGCTTGGCGTCCGGCAGCAGCGAGAGGGTGGCGGCCTCCCAAATGCTCCAGGCCCTGGCACAGGCCAGTTGCACGGCGGTATCGGCACCGGTGAGGCGGCGATGATAGGCCGAGAGCAGGTCGTGACGCTCCGCCACCGGGATGGGTGCTACAAAGCCCTCCCACAGATCGGGGAACAGGGCGTCAGTGCCGCGCTGGTAGAACCACTGGATTTCCTGGCGGCGGATGGTGAAGATGCCGCGCAGGATGATCTCCGTCACCCGCTCGGGATGGCGTTCGGCATAGGCCAGCGCCAGCGTCGAGCCCCACGATCCGCCCGCCACCTGCCAGCGCTCAATTCCCAGATGCTGGCGCAATTGCTCCATGTCGGCGACCAGATCCCAGGTGGTGTTCTCCGCCAGTTCGGCATGGGGAGTGGACGCCCCGCAGCCGCGCTGGTCGAAGAGGATGATACGGTAGGCTTGAGGATCGTGAAGCTGGCGCAGGAACGGCGTGATGCCGCCACCCGGCCCGCCATGCAGAACGAGAGCGGGCTGTCCCGCCGGATTTCCGCATTCCTCGTAATAGAGTTCATGGAGTGCCGAGACCCGCAGGCGCCCGCGGCCATAGGGCTGGCTATCCGGGTAAAGTTGGCGGAGTGCGGTCTTGCCGGAAGGTTCTTGTTTCATTGCGCGATGGACCTTTGCCAGAAGGTAAACAATCGGTTAAAAGACCGCCGCGCGCAAGTGCGCGTCTGTTAAACGAAGTTACGACCAAGGGGGATTAATCCATGTGGCAAGAATTCAAACAATTTGCGTTCAAGGGCAATGCCTTTGATCTGGCGGTCGGCATCATCATCGGTGTGGCTTTCGGCAAGATTGTCGACGGGCTGGTCAATCTGATCATCATGCCGGTCATCGGCGCCATCACCGGTGGCCTGAACTTCGACAATTATTTTCTCGGGCTGTCGTCAGCGGTAACCGCGTCCAACCTCGCCGACGCCCAGAAGCAGGGCGCTGTGCTGGGTTATGGCGGCTTCATCACCATCGTGATCAACTTCCTGATCGTCGCCTTCATCTTGTTCCAGCTCGTCAAGATTTCCAACCGCATGAAGAAGTCCGAGCCGCCGGCTCCGCCGCCAGCCGCCACGACGACCGAAGTTCTGCTCGCCGAAATCCGCGACTCGCTGAAGAAGAAGTAATCCGTCCATTGCAGGACTAATGCGAAACCCGGGTGCTGGACATCCGGGTTTCTTTTTGGCTTAAGGCTTAAACGATGAACACCGATCTTCTCCTCGCCGCAATCACGCCCGCCGCCCGCGATGAACAAGACAGCGGCATCGTCAGGGCCGCCATGTATGGTTTTTCCATGCCCGGCATCATTCCGCTGTGGTCGGGCGAGGGCAATGTGCCGACCCCCGAATTGTTTTCACAGGCCGCCATCGACAGCCTGCTGAAGGGCGAGACCTTCTACACCTGGCAGCGCGGCATCCCGGAACTGCGTGAGGCGCTGGCCCGCTACCATGAACGACAGTTCGGCCGGGCCTTCAGTCATGAGAATTTCTTCGTCACCTCGGGCGGCATGCAGGCCATCCAGACGGTGATCCAGATGGTGGCCGGCAAAGGTGACGAGATCATCATCCCGACGCCCGCCTGGCCCAATTATGCCGGACCGTTGCGCATCCAGGGTTCAGTGCCGGTGGAAGTGCCGATGCAATTTGCCAATGGCCGCTGGAGGCTCGACCTTGACCGGCTGTTCGACGCCATCACGCCGCGCACCAAAGCGATTTCGCTGAACTCGCCGTCCAATCCGGTGGGCTGGACCGCCACTCGCGATGAGCTGGTGGCGGTGCGCGATCAATGCCGCAAGCGGGGCTTGTGGATTTTCGGCGACGAAGTCTATTCGCGTTTCTATTACGGCGAAGCAGGCGAAACCCGCGCGCCATCCTTCCTTGACATCTGCGATGACGGGGAAATGCTGCTGCTGGCCAATACCTTTTCCAAAAATTGGGCAATGACCGGCTGGCGTGTTGGCTGGCTGCAGG
>JBKJQD010000348.1:0-5193 GCA_046594125.1 Aestuariivirga sp. | reverse complement strand
GCCCTTCTCAACGGCACGCAGGTTTCAACCGCACTGGCGCTCGCCGGCCTGGTTGGCGCAGAACGCAATGCGGAAGCCGCGGTGCTGGCGGGTGCCATGTCGGTTGATGCCGTAATGGGATCGGACACGCCGTTCGATCCGCGAATACATGCGCTTCGCCCGCATCCGGGACAGGTGCTTGCAGCAGGACATTATAGACGCCTCCTCAAGGGCAGCGAAATCCGCGCCTCGCATCTCGAGGGCGATGACCGCGTGCAGGACCCTTATTCCTTCCGCTGCCAGCCACAAGTGATGGGCGCCTGTCTCGACCTTCTCGCCAATGCGGCGCGGACACTGATCATCGAGGCCAATGCGGTGTCGGACAATCCGCTGGTGTTCGCCGAAGACAGCGCGGTGCTTTCGGGCGGCAACTTCCATGCGGAGCCAGTGGCCTTTGCGGCCGACATCATTGCCATCGCGGTCGCTGAAATGGGATCGCTGTCGGAGCGGCGCATCGCGGCGCTGATTGATTCGACGATCTCGCTGCTGCCGCCCTTCCTGATCCGCAATCCGGGGCTCAACTCCGGCTTCATGATCCCGCAATGCACGGCGGCCGCGCTGATGAGCGAGAACAAGCAGATGTCACATCCAGCTTCGGTCGACTCGGCTCCTACTTCGGCCAATCAGGAAGATCATGTGTCGATGGCCACCCACGGCGCGCGCCGCTTGACACCGATGAATGCCAATCTGGCGCGTATCATCGCCATCGAGTTGATGGCATCGGCCGAGGGCATCGACTTCCGGCGGCCATTGAAATCCTCGGCACTGATCGAGGAGGCCCACGCGGCGATCCGGTCCAAGGCGGCGAGCCGCGAGGAGGACCGGGAATTCTCGACTGACACGGAAGCCGTGGCGGGCCTCATCGAGGCGGGCCGCCTCGTAAACTTCGTGCCGGGGCTTCTCGCCGATCTGGGTTGCCGCTAGGGTCCGGCGATGTTCGATCATCCGTGGTTGGCCCTTGAGCATGCGGCGGACCTCTGGCCAACGGTCGAAGCGCTGGTATTCCCGCATCAAAAGGCGCGGCGCAGCTTCCGGCAATACCACGGCGAGGCGTTGGCGCTGGCTGGCGCTTTGCAGGCGCGTGGACTGAAGCCTTCCCAGCATGTGGCGCTGCTGGCCGAGAACCGGGTCGAATGGGCCATCGTGCAAATGGCCTGCGCGGCGCTGGGCGCCGTCTTCGTGCCGCTCAACACCCATTACCGCAAGGACGATCTTGCCTATGCGCTGAAGCAGTCGGATGCGCGGGTGCTGATCTGTTCAGCCAGCTATCGCTCCAATCCCTATCTGGAAAATGTCCAAGTGCTGCGTCCGAAGCTACCGTTGCTTGCGCATGTTTTCACCCTTGAGGACGATGTTCCGGCCATGCTGGCGGAGACCCACGACTTTACTCCCGCCGCCGCCAATCCGGATGCGGTGGCAGCCCTGCTCTACACCTCGGGAACCACCGGCTTTCCGAAGGGTGCCCTTCTCAGCCATCGCGCCATGATGATGAATGCACGCCTCACGGCAGAGCGGTTAGGTTTGCACGCGGGCGATCGCTGGACTTCGATCATCCCGCTGTTTCATTGTGCCGGCTGCATCATGAATGGGCTGGGCGCGTTGCAGATGGGGGCTGCTTACGTGGGCGTGCCGGGCTTTGATCCAGAAGTGATGTTCAAAGTCATCGAGAGCGAGCGTTGCACGTTTCTTTCAGGCGTGCCCACATCCTATCTTGCGATGCTCGACCACCCGGCGCGGCGCAGCTATGATCTCACGTCGCTGCGCGCCGGATCCTGCGGTGGTGCTGACTGCAACCCGGCGGTGCTCAAGCGCTGTGCGGAGGAATTTCCAATGCCGGGGTTAGCCCAGGTCTATGGCCAGACCGAAGGTGCGACGCTCTTCGTTTGTCCGTATGCGGATGACCCGCTGCGCTGGGCAACGGCGGGCACGGCACTTCCCGGTTACGAACTGCGCATCGCCGATCCGTTGACACTTGAACCGGTGAAACCCGGTGAAATCGGCGAACTTCAGGCACGCGGCCCGATGGTGATGGCTGGCTATTACAACAAGCCCGAGGATACGGAGGAAACCATCATTGATGGCGGCTGGCTGCGTTCCGGCGATCTTGCGTCCTTCACAAGTGACGGGCACCTCGCGATTGCCGGAGGACGCCTGCGCGACATGATCATCCGGGGCGGCGAGAATATTTATCCAGCCGAAATCGAGAATATAATACAGACGCACGCAGCGGTGGCGGGCGTTGCGGTGTTTGGTGTACCGGATGACTACTATGGCGAGATCGTCGCGGCGGCGGTGACGATTTCAGCGCCCGTATCCACGGCGGACTTGCAAAGGCTCTGCGCCGCACGCATAGCCAAATTCAAGATGCCGGCGGTGATCTACAGGGTTGAGGCATTCCCGCTGACACCGTCGGGAAAAATCCGCAAGGTGGAGCTGCGGGAGTGGGCAAAGGTCAATCGCATGGAGCGCCTGCCGTGATGCTCACCTTCTGGTTCGACGTGCACTCGCCCTGGTGTTATCTGGCGGCGCAGCGCGTAGCCAATCTGGCACGCAAGCACAGAATCGATTTGCTGTGGCGGCCATTGCATCTGCCGCGTCTAATGGATGCGATTGGCGGGATGAAGCCACTGGAAGCCACGGCCGTGCGGGTTGCCTGGTTCAAGCAAGACATACTCGATTGGGCGGAGCTTCAGGGCATGCCGTTTGCTTATCACCCGCAATATCCTTTGCGCAATTCGCGGGCGCTGCGGGCCTGTGCCTATGCGGCGGACCATGGCAAGGGCGAGGCCTTTACCATCCGCGTATTGACCGCCTATTGGTCGGAACAGGGCGACATCAGCGATCCCGGCAATCTGGCGGCATGGGCGGCGCAATCGGGCCTTGATCCGCAGGCCACGCGTGAGGCCGCGTTGAGCGATTTCTCCAAGCAGCGCATCGACGACAATACCGACGCGGCGATCGCCCGGGGTGTCTTCGGCGTACCGACGGTCGACACGGGAACCAAGCTCTATTTCGGCAACGACCGCCTCGATCTGCTCGACCGCCACCTCAGTTCTTCAGGCGGTAGCCGGTCTTGAATATCCACGCGACGAGGGCAAGGCCCGCGGCGAGGAAGGCCACTGTCACCGCAACACTGGCATAGATATTGACGTCGGCCCGATCAAAGAAACTCCAGGGCAGGCAGGAGATGAGATAGACCACCGGATTGAACAGGCTGACTTTCTGCTAGAAGGGCGGCAGCATGGTGATTGAGTAGAAGCTGCCGCCGAGAAATGTCAGCGGCGTGACGATCAGCAGCGGGATTCAGTTGCAGCTTCTCGAAGCTGTCGGCCCAGATGCCGATGATGAAGCCCAAGAGGCTGAACGTGACGGCGCTCAGCAGCGGCACGAACAGAAACGAGGTGGCGAGAATGATCAGTGCAAGGATCAATGACTTTGTCGCGGCGGCCCCGGCATAGCTCAGCACGATTTCGAAGGACGAGACGGGTGCTGACAGCAACTCGAAAATTGTGCCGGCGAAGCGCGGACAGTAGATGGCGAATGAGGCATTGGCCAGGCTCTGGGTCAGGATCGACAGCATCAGCAGGTCTGGCATGATGAAAGCGCCATAGCCCACGCCGTCCACCTCTTGACGGCGGGCTGCATGGCCATGGCGATAGCCCGGTTAGACAGCGGTTAAGCGCCCCAGAGTCTTGACGTGGCTGACGATGCGTTCAGCGGCATCCTCGGCGGAGAGGCTGGTGGTGTCGATGCGGATTTCCGGACTCTCGGGCTTCTCATAGGCCGAGGAAATTCCGGTGAAGTTCTTGATTTCACCACGCCGCGCCTTGGCGTAGAGGCCCTTCACATCGCGCTTCTCGGCTTCGGCCAACGGTGTGTCGACGAAGATTTCGATGAACTCACCTTTCTCGACAAGTTCGCGGGCCATCAGGCGTTCGGAGCGGAAGGGCGAGATAAAGGACACCAGTACGATCAAACCGGCATCAACCATAAGCTTGGAAACCTCGGCAACACGGCGGATGTTCTCGACGCGGTCGGCATCGGTGAAGCCCAGGTCGCGGTTAAGGCCATGGCGGACGTTGTCGCCATCAAGCAGGTAGGTCATGTGGTCCATGAGGTGGAGTTTCTTTTCCACAAGATTGGCGATGGTCGATTTTCCCGATCCCGAAAGGCCGGTGAACCAGAGTACGGCCGGCTTCTGGTCGGCCTTGGCGGCGCGCGAGGCCTTGTTCACGTCAAGCGCCTGCCAATGGATGTTGGCGGCACGGCGCAACGCGAAGCGGATCAGCCCCATGCCCACCGTGGTGTTGGTGAAGCGGTCGATGACGATGAAGGATCCCAAATGGCGGTTCTCGTCATAGGGCGTGAAGCCTATGGCGGTGTCGAGTTCGAGATTGCAGACGCCGATTTCATTCAGTGTGAGAGTCTTCGCCGCCACATGCTCCATGGTGTTGACGTTGACCTTGTACTTGATCTCTTCAAGGGTGCCCGGAACTTGCTTGGTGCCGGTCTTGATGATGTACTGGCGGCCGGGAAGCATGGGTTCGTCGCCCATCCACAGAACCTCGACCTGGAACTGGTCGGAGACTTCGACAGGACTATTGGCAATGCACATGACATCGCCGCGGCTGACGTCGATCTCGTCCTTCAGGGTGATGGTCAGCGATTGCCCGGCAACGCCTGTGGCAAGATCACCGTCATAAGTAACGATGCGCTCGACGATCGAGGTCTTGGCCGACGGCAGCACCTTGATGGCATCGCCCAGCTTGACCGTGCCCGAGGCGATGGTGCCGGCAAAGCCGCGGAAATTCTGGTCCGGACGGTTCACCCATTGCACCGGCATGCGGAACGGCCGCTCGGCCAGATCGTCGCCGACTGGCACGGTTTCCAGATGCGCCATCAGTGTCGAGCCATGATACCAGGCCATGTTGGAGGAGCGGTCGATGACGTTGTCGCCAGCCAGGGCGGAAAGTGGAATCACTGTGATGTCGGTGGCGCCGATGGATTTGGCGAAAGTGCGGTAGTCGGCTTCGATCCTGTCGAAGACATCTTGCCGGTAATCCATCAGGTCCATCTTGTTGACGGCAACGACCAGATTCTTGATGCCGAGCAAAGTCGCGATGAAGGTGTGGCGCCGGGTCTGGGTCAACACGC
>JBKJQD010000295.1:0-4440 GCA_046594125.1 Aestuariivirga sp. | reverse complement strand
GTTCGCGCGCCAGCAGCAGCTTCTGGATATTGCCACCGGAAAGTCGGCCAGCCGGCGTGCGGCCACTGGGGGTGCGCACATCATACTGTTTGATCAGTTGGTCCGCGCGCTGCTCGATTTCGCCGCGCCGTTCAAAACCGCGTTGCCAATAGGGCGGGGAACCGACTTCCTTCAGGAAGAAGTTGAGCGCCACCGGAAAGCTGCCGACGATGCCCTCGCCGAGGCGGTCATCCGTCAGATAGCGCAGCCCGGCGGCGCGGCGCTGGCCGACGCTCATGCTGCCGAGTTCAATGCCGCCGAGGCTTATCGAACCCGCTGCCGCAAGCTGGCCCGCCAGCGCCTCGGCCAACTGCTTCTGGCCATTGCCGTCGATCCCGGCAATTCCCAACACCTCGCCCGGCGCGATGCTGAATTCAATGCCACCAAGCCCCGGATTGCCGCGTGACGGGGCAAGCGTCAGGCCGCGCACATCGAGCAACGCCTCGACGGACGGCGACTGCCGCACCGGTCGCTGCACGGCTTCGGGATCGCCGCTGCGTTTGCCGAACATCAGCTCCACGACGTCGGCAATGATCTGCTGCCCGCCGTGAGAGCGCATATGGTCAGGGCCGATCTCGCCCACCTTGCGGCCAAGCTTGAGGACGGTGATGCGATCGCCGAACTCGACGGCTTCCTTGAGTTTATGGGTGATGAAAATCACCGCCTGTCCCTGCGCGGCCAGGCGGCGCATCAGGGCACCCAGTTCCGCAATGCCTTGCGGCGTCAGCATCGATGTCGATTCATCGAGGATCAGCACACGGCTGTTGCGCAATTGGGCGCGCAGGATTTCCACCTGCTGCTGCTCGCCGAGCGACAGGCTTGCGGCATGGGCATCGATGTCGATGGCCATGCCGAGCTGTTTGCCGATTACAGCGGCGCGGCTGCGGAGTTCGCCAAGCTTGGGGCGTTGCATCCACGGCGCACCGAGCAAGAGATTTTCGCCAACCGTCAATGTCGGCACCAGCATCGAATGCTGGAACACGGTTCCGATGCCGAGCGCCAGGGCGTGGCGGGGCGAATTTATTTTGGTAACCTGGTTGTCAACTAAAATACGCCCGCCATCGGGCTGCTGCACGCCGGACAGTATGTCGATCAGCGTGGATTTACCGGCACCGTTTTCGCCGAGCAGGACGTGGACCTCGCCGCCACGGATCGTCAGGCTGACACCATCGCAAGCGATCACGCCCGGAAACCGTTTGGTCACCTGGTCGAGGACGATGATCGCTGGCTTGACGGTCTGGTCTTGGGACGGCGGATTCACGTCGGCTCCGGACTTGAAATGCGGGGACGCCTCATCGGCGTCCCCGTGGATCGGTGTCAGGGTGCGGCCACGTCATTCATCAGGGCGCGCACGGCGGCCGCATCAAAAATCGGATCGACCTTGATGGTGCCGGCGAGGATGTCGTCGCGGAGCTTGCTGATTTCCGCCCATGTGGCGTCCGGAATCTGCTTGGTCTTGAGCAGCTTCACGGAGTCGTCGGCCAGGCCAATCGAATAGCTCTTGGTGCCAAAGGTGTCGGCCTTGAGATCGTTGATCATGGCGATATAGACCGGCGTGATGTTCCACACGACCGACGACAGCAGGTAGCCCTTGTCGATGGGCGTCTTGTCGCCAATCACGTCGATGAACATCACCTTGCCGCCATCGGTTGCCTTGGTGGTTTCCACCGCCTGCAGCATGCCGAAGCTTGAGCCGTTGCCCTGGCCGAAGATGATGTCGGCGCCAGCCGCGATGACGGTCTCCGTCACGCGCTTGCCGCCTGCCGCATCGCTATAGGCGGCGGGTCCGATCACCGCATAACGCACTTTCACATCGGCATTCTCGGCTTTCACACCCTGGGCAAAAGCGGCTGACTGCGAGTTCCATGACGGCGGCTCGCCCGACACGACGATGCCAACGGTCTTGGTGCGGGTCATCTTGGCGGCAAGACGGCCGGCAAGATAGGCCCCGGTGTGGCCGCTCAGCGTGTAGTCGGCGACCATGCCCTTTTTCAGCGCATTAGGGGTATCGACAATGGCCACCGGAATCTTCATCTCGGCGCCGATTTCGGGTGCCGCGGTGTTGTAACCGCTGGCGTGGGCGATGAGCAGGCTGGCGCCATCGGTGGCCAGTTCGCGCATGGTCGGGCGAACGTCGCCGTAACCCAGGCCTTGCGCCACGACGACTTTTACGCCGGTCGCTTCACCAGCGGCCTTGGCGGCATCGACACCCTGCTGGTTCCAGCCATAGTCGGTACCCTCCTCGGGGGTGAGAATCGCGATGGACGTCACGTCGGCGGCGAAGGCAGTTCCGGCCATCAGGGCCCCGAACAGGGTGGCCGCGAAGGCAGATTTTAGAGACTTCATTTGACACTCTCCTCTTTTGACATTCTTCTGGTTGATACACGGCGCAGACTGGTACAGTAATCAGGGCATCGAAACGCAATCGGCAGGGCAGATCAGGTGAAGTGGCGGTTTGCTGTTGTGGTTATTTTGTTCTGGCCGCTGCAAGCCGCGGCGGTCGAGTTGCATCACGTCCATGTGGTCACCGGCACGAAGGGACTTAGCCATGTTCCCATCACTGTCGGCAATTCGCGGACCGAAGCGCTGTCGTGCACGATCCAGCTGGCGCACTGGTATTCGATGCGCCTCGCCGACACGGCGCCCAGGGGCCGCAGCGTGATCGACCTGTGGTTCGACCCGGCGACCGGCACCTATGTCATTCTCAACGAAGGTCAGGACAATATGCCTGTCGAGGCGCTGTGGTGCGGCATTTCCGGACGCGCCTACAAGACACGCGCTGATATCACACTTGACCGCAGCAAGGGCGCTGCCCCGCTGGCGCGCCAGATCGCCTGCTCCGGACCGGACGACCGGCTGGTTTGTCAATAAAGTGATCCGCGCCGCCATCATCAGCCTCGCCCTTCGAGGATGCGGCGGACGGCGACGAGTTTCCTGGCGCGTTCCGCCTGCAAGGCCGGGATGGCGCCTGACTCATAGTCATAGATGCCGCCACCGCTTTTTAGCCCCAACCTGCCAGCGGCGATTTTGTCCGTCACCATGGGTGCGAGGCCATCGCGGTTGCAGAGATCGGCGTTGAGGAAGCTCGATACCGACTTGTAGATGTCGAGCCCCGCCATATCGAGGAGCGCCATGGGGCCGATGACGGCGATCTTGTAGCCAATGCCCCACGACACGCAGGTGTCGAGGTCCTCCGGTTCGATGACGCCGCGCTCGACGAGATCGACGGCTTCGCGCAGCAGTGCATAGAGCACGCGGTTTTCGACGAAGCCCGGCACATCCTTCTTGACGACGACGGGCAACAAACCAATGCCGCGGATCAGATCGCGGATCGTAGCGACGGTGGCGGGATCGGTCTGCTCACCGGCGATCACCTCGATCATCGGAATGATATGCGGCGGGTTCGACCAGTGCATACCCGCCATGCGGCCCGGATTGGAGATGAAGGCCTGGAGCCTGGTAATCGGAATTCCCGATGTATCGGAGGCGACGATGACATCGGCGGCAATCAACGGGTCGATGGCGCGATAGACTTCCGCCTTGATGACGATGTCTTCGGGGACGTTCTCGATCACCAGTTCGGCCCGCGCCACGGTATCGGAGAGATCACTGGAAAACCGGATGGTCCCGGCGCCCTGCTCCGGCGGCGCGATACCAAGCCGGTCCAACACACCGTCAATGGTGCCGAGCATCGCCCGGCTGCGTTTGATTGCTGCTTCATTCATGTCATAGGCCGTCACATCGATGCCGCCGCGCGCCAACCGCGCCGCGATGCCGGGGCCCATGGTGCCAAGCCCGATGAGTGCGGCCCGGCTGATCATACGGTGGCGGCCTTGAATGCGTCACGCGCGGCCAATGCCGCCATCCAGCGCTCAAGGTTGGGGAGCGGCGTGCGTTCGATTTTGAAGTCGAGGCAACGCTTCATGATGGGCGCCAGTGCGATGTCGGCGATGGTCAGCCTGCCAAGCGCCAGGTAGTCCTTGCCAGCGAGATGACCGTCGATAATGGCGAGTTGCGCCACGAGATCCTTGGTCTGTTCCTTGTACTCGGCCGTCTGCTCCTCGGGTGTCAGCTTGGCGCCCTTGAAGGCGGCGAGATAGCCGGGATTGACCGCCGCCAGCAGGAAATCCATCCAGCGTTCGACATCGCTGCGCTCGACCGGTGTTGCGCCGGTGAGACCGGGGCGATCCTTGGCGGCCAGATAGCGCAGGATGGTGTTCGACTCCCAAATGGTGGTCGCACCATCGACGAGGGTGGGAACCTTGGAAGTTGGGTTCAGCGCCTTGTATTCGGGTGTCGCGGTATTGTCGAACTGGCGGCCATAGTCGAGGCGCTCGTACTTGGTACCAAGTTCCTCCAGCATGAAGAGAACCTTCTGTACGTTTCCGGATGTCTTGCGGC
>JBKJQD010000217.1:0-20025 GCA_046594125.1 Aestuariivirga sp. | reverse complement strand
GTGTTGGCGAAATTGCCAAGCGTCAGGCTGTCCAGACCAGCACCCAGGCTGATGCTGGCGCCCGAGAGCTGGGTTGCCATGGTGATGCTGTCAGCACCCGTGCCGCCGGTTACCGTTTCGACACTGGAGAGCGTGCCGGTGTTGCCGAAATTGCCGAGCGTCAGGCTGTCGGCGCCCGCGTCGAGATCAATGGTCATGGTGTTGGTGAGAGCCGAGGCGAGCGTCAGGCTGTCCGCTCCGGTGCCGCCGGTGATGGCCTCGGTATTGGAGACGGTGGCGGAATTGCTGCCATCGGCAAGGCTCAGGCTGTCGGTTCCGCCCGCCAGATCGATGACCCCCGAGGCCACGGCGGTGGCCAGCGTGATGGTGTCGGCGGCGCTGCCGCCAGTGATGGTCTCGACGTTGGACAGGGTTCCGGTGTTAACGACATTGGCCAGCGTCAGGCTGTCAGCACCTGCGCCCAGGTCGAGCGTCATCGCGGTCAGCGTGGTGCCCAGCGCAATGGTGTCGGCGCCGGTACCACCGGTCAGGGTCTCGACCCCGGAGACGGTGGCGGCATTGGTACCATTGGCAAGGGTGAGGCTGTCGCTGCCTGCCGCCAGGTTGATGGTGCCGGCGGCCAGCGCGGTGGCCAGCGTTATGGTGTCGTCATCGGCGTTGCCGGTGATGGTCTCGACATTCGACAGGGTGGCGGAGTTGGCGAAATTGCCGAAGCTGATGCTGTCGGCACCGCTGCCCAGATTGACACTTCCGCCGGTCATCTGCGTGGCGATGGTGAGGATGTCGGCGGCGCTGCCGCCGGTGATGGTCTCGACATTGGAAAGCGTGCCGGTGTTGGCGAAGTTGCCAAGGATCAGGCTGTCAGCACCCGCATCCAGATCGACGGTCATGTCGTTGGTGAGGGCTGAAGCCAGCGTCACCGTATCGGCACCGGCACCACCGGTTATCGACTCGATACCAATAAGGGTGGCGGAGTTGGTGCCGTTGGCGAAAGTCAGCGCATCGGTGCCGCTGCCAAGATTGAACGATCCGGCGGCGATGGCTGTCAGCAAGGTGATGTCATCAGCCGCCGTGCCGCCGGTGATGGTTTCGACATTGGAGATACTGCCGGTATTGGCCAAATTGGCCAGCGTCAGGCTGTCACTGGCACCGCCCAGGTCGAAGGTGACGCCGGTCAACGTCGTAGCCAGCGTGATGGTATCGGCTAGCAACCCACCAGTGATGGTTTCAGTGTTGGAGATCGTCGCAATGTTGCCGAGATCGCCCAGCGTCAGGATGTCGGCGCCAGCGCCGAGATTGATGGTGGCACCCGTCAGGGCGTCGGTCACCGTAACCGTGTCGGCTCCGGTTCCGGTCATCAGCGAGTCGAAATAAGTGATGGTGAGGGTGTTATCCGCATTTCCAAGCGTGAGATTAACGGGCATACGGAAGCTCCTTGTTGTGGAAATGGCGGCAATGAAATCGCGGCGCGCGGGGCTGGCGCGTGGTCAATGTCAATGGGATGTTCGGAAGGCCGGGCCAGCCGGAATCGGAGAGCGGCGTCATACCGTTGGAGCCTGACGCTCCAATCTCCGATAGCCGACGTTAACGATAAGTCTTTAACAAGACGTTAATAGTTGTGTTCCAATCAAGACGCCCGCTCAGGTTGTCAGGTAGTCCCGACATCTCGGGCCGGTACTCGATTTCGCGCAGCAGCTTGCGGCGCATGGCCTCGGCGAAATCACCATAGCCGCGTGCGCCCATGACGAAGCTGCCAGTGCCGGTTTGCATCTTGTTGCGGTAATAGTAACGCAAAGACGTCGCATCATTTTCGATGGCCAGACCATTGATGACGATGCCGAAGGAACTGGACCTGAGGCGGGCCTGGAGAAGCCGCACCATGTTTTCACGGGCCGGGGTTTCCTCGCCATCGCCCGACACGTCGATGACCCGGCGCTTGCCATAGATGGCATTGCCCTCAATGAGGCGCACCGCCGCAGCGATGCCCTCGCCCAGGCCGGTGGCGCCACCCTGCGTGCGCGGCAGGCCTTCCACCATTTGGGCAAAGGCCTCGGCGCCGGAATCGCCGCGCAGAATGTACCAGCCCGTATCGTCCTTTGGTTGACGCGGTTCGGCCCAGGTCATGAGGTTCACGGCGACAGCACCCAGCGGTCCGGCGCGGATCGCCTCACGCACCGCCGGATCACGAAAGCCCGCGGCGATGCCCTGAAGCTGAAGGTCATATTCCTTTTCATCGACGCTGCCAGAGGCGTCGACGGCCAGCACCAGTTCGAGATCCACCGTTTGCGCCCGGGCAGCAGGGACGGCCGCCACCAGCAGGAGGCAGGTTGCAACAGCCGCAGCTTGGTGACAGATTTTCACGCCAACCCGTAGCACATTTCGGTGACTGCGAAACCATGACCGGCGGCGGCCCTTTCCAAAGCCGTTGCCGCTGCCTAAATATGGCCGCCATGCAGACTGTTGCGAATTTGGGTGGTGCTGGCGAGGCCGTCGTGTTCCTTCACGATAGCGGTTGCGATGCCACGGTGTGGACGCCGCTCATCGCGGCCCTGGCGGGCAGTCATCGCGTCATCGCACCCGAAATGCAGTGGGAAGGCGGGACCGATCTGCCGGTCAATGCCGAGCGCATCCGGCTGCTGCTCGACGGCCTCGGCATCGACGCGGCGAATATCGTGGGGCACGGGCTTGGCGGGCTGGCGGCAATGGCTTTTGCAGTGGCCTACCCGCTGCGGCTGAAACGCCTGGCGGTTCTCAATCCCTCAGAAACTTTCGACGGCGTGTCTAGCGTCCGCTGCCCGTCGCTGTTTGCCACCGGGGCGCTCGACACTGACAGCCCGGTCGAAGCACTGGCCGCAGCGGCAGGCCATGGGCGCAGCGCCACGGTGGCGGGCGAGGCGGCCCTCACCGCAGCTTCGGCCAGCGCCAAAGTGGCGGCGCTCTTAAGTGAATTTCTGGCCGAAAGGCTGAGCCGTTTCAACTCACGCGAGTTGCGCACCGCCTTCGGCTCGTTCATGACTGGCGTCACCATCATCACCACGACGGGTGGCGATGGCAGCCCGCGCGGCTTCACCGCCAACAGCTTCACTTCGGTGTCGCTGGAGCCGCCACTGCTTATGGTGTGCATCGGCAAGGCGGCGGCAAGTGTCGAGATTTTCCGCAAGGCTGAAGGCTTTGCGGTCAACATCCTGGCCGAGCAACAGAAGGACATCTCGGTGCTCTTCTCCTCGAAGCGCGCCGACAAATTCGAGACGGCGAAATGGCGCGTGGGTCCTTTCGGCAATCCGCTGATCGAAGGTTCGGCGGCGTGGTTCGACTGCGCCCGCCACACGGTCATTGATGCCGGCGACCACATCATCCTCATGGGCTATATCGAGGCCTTCTCCTACAGTGACAGCAATCCGCTGGGCTATGCGCGCGGCGGCTACATCACGCTGGGGCTGGAAGAGGCGGCGGTCAATGCGGCGTCCTCGTCAAGCCGCACGGTGGTTGGCGCCATTCTGGAAAACGAAGGCAAGCTCATCCTCCTGCCCAACGGCAAGCCCGGTGTGCTGACGCTTCCCGAAGTGGGCCGCAGCGGCGCCCACGGCAGCGCTTCGCAACTGCGCGCCAGCCTGACGCGCGAGGGTATTGATGCGACGCTGGGGTTTCTTTTCGCGGTGTTCGAAAATCCCACCACCCAAGAGCAATGCATCTATTATCGCGGCGAGGCCGTGCTGCACGCCCGCGGACGCCCGGTGCTGGCCGATTTCGACGCCATCCCCTGGGACAGGCTGCCCGACGACACGACGCGCAACATGCTGAAGCGTTATGTTGAGGAACGCAGGCTCGGCCGCTTCAAGGTCTATTCCGGCGACCACGAGCGCGGGGTGATGAAGGCGGTCGATTGATTGCAGACAACGGGCTGCTTCAATCGCCTGCCCGGCTCTGGTGAATGATCGCGGCGCATTCGGCGATGCTGTTGCCGTAATGGACCAGCGGTGCGTCGAGGCCGTAGCGCATGAGATCGCGGCGCAGCCGCTCCGAGGCGCCGGTCACATAGAGCAGCAAGCCGTGCCGCGCCGCCTGGCGGGCGAAACCCAAAAGTGAATGCGCCGCCGAATAGTCCACGAAGGGCACCAGTGCGACATCGATGATATAGCCCTTGCGCGGCCTGCCGATGCGTTCGAGCGTTGCCACCACCGTACTCACCGCGCCGAAAAAGAAGGCGCCGGAAATTCTCTGCACCGCGATATCGGGATCGGTGACCAAGGCTTCCTCAAAGCGATCGGCGTCGTCGCCACCGCTGTTGGGCAGGCTTGCGTCTTTCACCTCTATCGACTGCGCCATGCGGTGCATGAAGATCAACGAGCCGAGCGCCACGCCCGCCATGATGCCTTGGCTCAGGTCGCGGAAGGTGGTGAGCACGAAGGTCACCAGCAGCACGGCGGCCTCGCCATGGGAGGCGGTGAGCAGGTTCTTGAACTCGGCCTTCTCCGCCATGTTCCACGCCACCATGGCGAGGATGGCGGCAAGGGCGGCCAGCGGAATATATCCCGCCAACGGTGCCGCCAGCAGCATCACCAGAAGGATAAACAGCGCATGCAACATGCCCGACACCGGCCCATGGGCACCGGCCCTGACATTGGTGGCGGTGCGGGCGATAGTGCCGGTGACGGCGATGCCGCCGAACAGGGCCGAGGCGCAGTTGGCGATGCCCTGCGCCACCAGTTCCATGTTCGAGCGATGGCGGCGCCCGCTCATCGAATCCGCCACCACCGCCGAGAGCAGCGATTCAATCGAACCCAGCATGGCGATGGCAATGGCGGTGGGCAGCAGCGTGACAAGGCGCGCCAGCGACAGGCCGTCCGGCAAGGCAGGCAGCGGCAGCGAGCGCGGGATGCCGCCAAACCGCGTGGCGATGGTTTCGGCATTGAGGCCTAAAACCTGCACGGCGATGGACGCCGCCGCCACCGCGATCAGGAAGCCCGGCCAGTGCGGCCGCCAGCGGCGCAAGGCGGCGATGACGATCAGCGAAGCCAGTGCCACGCCGGCTGCCGCCGGATTGAGGCTCGGCAATGCCGCCCACAGTGCGGTGAGCTTGGGGATGAGGGCGGCGGGTTCGGGACCGCCAAGGCCAAGCCCCAGCAGTTCCTTGATCTGGCTGGCGAAGATGATGACGGCGATGCCAGAGGTGAAGCCGACGGTGACCGGATGCGGCACATACTTGATGTAAGTTCCGAGCTTCAGGGCGCCGATCAAAAAGATGATGACGCCAGCCATCAGCGTGGCGGTCACCAGGCCGCCGGCGCCATAGAGATCGACGGTATTGGCCATCAACACAATAAAGGCACCGGCCGGCCCGCCGATCTGGAAGCGGCTGCCGCCCAGCGCCGATACGATGAAGCCGCCGATGATCGCCGTATATAGCCCGCGCTCTGGCCCGACATGGGAGGCAATGGCAATCGCCATCGACAGCGGCAGCGCCACGATGGCCACCGTCAGCCCGGCCAGCGCATCCTTGCGAAAAGCCTGTAGCCCATAACCCTCGCGCAGGGCGGAGACCAGCTTCGGCGTGAAAATCTCGGAAGGCGGACGATGATCGGGAATGGCAACAGTCAAGGCGGGAATCCGGATGAGGAACGGGAAGCTAGCCGATAAAGCGGGGGCTGTCGAATTCTTCACCCTTCTCCCGCCGACAGGTGGGAGAAGGGTAAGGTTATCTACTGCAGCTTCCTTTCAATCTTCTCGTCGAACACCTTCTCGAACACCTTCTTCTTGCCCTCGAAGGCTTCGATCTTGCCCCAGACGATCCAGTGGGTTTTCGTTGCGGTCAATCGCCCATAGGTTTCCGTCCTTGTGCCCCAGGTGCCGCGGCGGGTTTCTTCGGTCCAGTGGGTTTCCATTTTTGCCGACAGAGGGTCATCGGGCATGATCGTATAGGTTTCGCGGCCCACGCTGCTGGTTATCAAACCATGGGGCTGGATTTCCTGCTCGCCGAAATCATCGACGATTTCCAGGCGCATTGCGCCGGTCTTCTCGTCGATCACCGTCTGACGCTTGTGCGAGGGTTTTTTCAACGCCTTGATCTTGGCCGGTGATGCCGCCTCCGCCGATTTCCACGACAGGGGCGCTTCCGCCGCCTGGTCCTTGCGGACGGGAAGATGCAGGCAGGACTTGCCGGTGTAGACGGTGAGCGTCACCGGCTCGGGGGCGGGCCACATCATCGGGAAGTAAGTCGTCGAGATCGACACGCGGATTTTATGGCCTTTGGGAATGCGCCAGGCGATGTCGTCGAGCTTGATCTTCATGCGGTAGCGTTTGCCGGGTTCGAGTGCGGTTGGCGTCTCGCGGCTGTCGCGCATGCACAGGTTTTGCAAATGATAAGTAATGCGGGTGACTTCACCCGAGGGCCACACGTCGTTCAAGCGGATCGCCACGCTGGCCACCGGCTTGTCGACCGCGAAATCGAGTTCGACTGCCGGCTGGCCGGCGATATCGATGCCGGTGACCAGGGCTGGCGTGTCGAAGGTGATCGACTGGGCGTCATCGTCGCGCTGGTCGCCGGGAAATTCCGGTCCCAGCCAGATGATGCAGTATTCGCCGCCATCCTTGCCCGCCGTCTGCTTCGAGCAGATGCTGCGCGCCACTTCCGGCCCTTCGGTGGGGCCAATGCCATTGGCATTGAGCGGCCACTTCTTGGTATCAACCGTGCCGAAACCCCAGAAACTGTCGCCCAGCCAGCGCCCGTTGATGCGCTCGGGGAAGCTGCCGGGTTTGTAGGACTCCATCACATAGTAGCGGTAGTCGGGATCGCGCGATACGCCGGTTGACTCATTCTTCAACCACTGGTCCCACCAGCGTAAACATTCCTGGAGAAAGCCGATGCGCGGTTCGGGCACGGCGAAATGCGGATATTTATGCGCCCATGGCCCGATGATTGCCTTCCTCGTGGTGCGCAGGCCCTTCATCAGGCGCGGCACGGCATTGGAATAAGCATCGTTCCAGCCGCCAACGATCAGCGCCGGGGCCTCTATCGCGCCAAAGTCTTCACACACCGAGCCGTGTTTCCAGTAGGCGTCGCGGTGCGGATGCTTGAGCCAGTCGATGAGCAGGAAGGGTTCATGCTTCAGCCGCTCCATCCACATCTTGCGCCACTTGTTGCCGGCGATGGCCGGATCAGGCGGACGCGACGAATAGGCCAGCATGGTGGCGGCCCAGCCGAGATTTTCGTTGAGCAGCGTTCCGCCCTTGTAATGGATGTCGTCCTCGTAGCGGTCGTCGGTGGAACAGATGGTGACGATGGCCTTGAGTGCGGCGGGCTTCCTTGCCGCCACCTGCAGCGCGTTGAAGCCGCCCCAGGAAATGCCGAACATGCCGACCTTGCCGGTACACCAGCTCTGCCGGGCAATCCAGGCGATCACTTCCAGCGCGTCGTCCTGCTCCTGTTGGGTGTACTCATCGAGCATCACCCCTTCGCTGTCGCCATTGCCGCGCATGTCAACGCGGATCGCCGCGTAGCCGTGGCCGGCGAAATAGGGATGCGTCAGGGCATCACGGACGATGGTGCCGTCGCGCTTCCTGTAGGGGATATATTCCAGCACGGCGGGCACCGGGTTCTTTTCGGCATCCTTGGGAATCCACATGCGCGCCGCGAGCTTCACCCCATCCGACATGGGAATCCAGAAATTCTCGACTTCCTTGGTCTTGCGCGGAAAGGTCTTGATGGTGGTGATGGTCATGGGGTCCTCTGAAGGGAAACGGCGTCCGCCGGGCACAAATTTTCATACGCGATCACCAAGGCGCGAATACCACGGCCCAGTCCTTCGAATTTTTTCAATTTGCTTTCGGACATATGACTCGCGGCACGGAATTTGGCCACCCGCACGTTACAAGCCCTGTCAGCGATTGCAAAGATGAACGGCAGATAAATTCCCCGCTCAGAATTGGTTCAGGGCGGAGCGCATAGAAAAGCTGCCAACACCGAAACAAACGAGAGGGAAACGGCCATGAAGTCGATCATCAAGACCTTCGCCGCCGCCGCAATCGCCACCGGCCTGTTCGCTACCGCCGCATTTGCCGGTTCAATCTCGCCGAGTCAGGGCAGCAGCACCGCCGGTGTGGTCATCGTGCCGGCCGCCGCCAACCCCTATCAGGATGTGGCCGCCACCCCGCAGTTCAAGCGCGGCAAGATCGTCGACTTCGCCTCCGAGGCCTCCAGGGGCTCGATTATCATCAAAACCAAGCAGAACCGGCTCTACTACGTGCTGGGCAACGGCCAGGCGGTGATGTATCGCGTCGCCACCGCCAAGAAGGGCTTCGAATGGGCGGGCACCCACAAGGTCGCCTCGAAAGCCAAGTGGCCGTCGTGGACGCCGCCTGCTGAAATGCGCCAGCGCCGCCCGGAACTGCCAACTTTCATGGCCGGCGGCCCCGAGAACCCGCTGGGCGCCCGCGCCATCTACATCGGCAGCACCATCTACCGCATTCACGGCACCAACGAGCCGAAGTCGATCGGCAAGGCCGCTTCCTCGGGCTGCATCCGCATGCTGAACGAAGACGTCTCCGAACTCTACCGGTTCGTGAAGCTCGGCGCCTCGGTGACCGTTCTCTGATTTTCCTCCCCCACCTCCCCTGCAAACGACTGGCCCCCGAAAGGGGGCTTTTTTCTTTGGTTGGCGCCGGGTTAAGGACCGGCTTGCGGATGGGTTCGCATTTTATTGCGCGTGCTGCTAGTCTGGCTGCCGGGGAACACGGGAACGAATGACCGAACAACGCAAACTTGCGGCAATATTGGCTGCCGATGTGGTGGGCTTCAGCCGCCTCACCGGTGCCGACGAGGATCGCACTCTGGCACGGCTGCGGGCCCTGCGCAGCGACCTGATCGATCCCACCATAGCGGTGCACAAGGGCCGGGTGGTGAAGCGCACCGGCGATGGCGCCATCGTTGAGTTCCGCAGCGTGGTCGATGCGGTGCGCTGCGCCATCGAGGTGCAGAACGCGATGATCGAGCGCAACGCTGGGCTGCCGCCTGACCGCAGAATCGAATTCCGCATCGGCATCCATCTCGGCGACGTCGTCGAGGAAAGCGATGGCGACTTGATGGGCGATGGCGTCAACATCGCGGCACGGCTGGAGGGGGTGGCCCAACCCGGCGCCATCTGCCTGTCGGAGGACGCCTACCGCCAGGTGAAAGCCAGGCTCGATCTCCTGGTCAGCGATCTTGGTGAGACGAAACTGAAGAACATCGCCGACCCGATGCGGATTTATTCGCTGCAAGTCGGAGCTGCCGCGCAGGCGCTTCCGGCGGAGCCACATGCGCCCGCTTTGCCTTCGGCACTGTCCGCCAAACCGTCCATTGCCGTTCTGCCTTTTACCAACATGTCGGGCGATGCCGAGCAGGAATATTTCGTCGACGGCATGGTCGAGGACATCATCACCGCCCTGTCGCGCTTCAACCAGCTGCTGGTCATCGCCCGCAATACCACCTTTACCTACAAGGGCCGCGCCGTGGACGTGAAACAGGTCGGCCGCGAATTGGGCGTGCGCTACGTGCTCGAAGGCAGCGTGCGCAAGTCGGGCAACCGGGTGCGGATCACCGGGCAGCTCATCGATACCGCGACCGGTGCGCATCTGTGGGCCGATCGCTACGATGGTGGCCTCGAGGATGTTTTTGATCTGCAGGACAAGATCACCGAAAAGGTGGTTGGCGCCATCGAGCCGACGCTGCGCAAGGCGGAAATCGAAAGGGCGCGGCGCAAGCCAGTCGAAAATCTCGACGCCCATGATTTCTATCTGCGGGCACTCCCCCATGTCTATGCGGTGCGCCCCGATGAAAACCGGCTGGGGTTCGAACTGCTCGGCAAGGCAATCGCGCTTGAACCGTCCTATGCCCCGGCGCTGGCCCATGCCGCATGGTGCCTGGTGCAGCGCATCACCCGGGGCTGGCCAGCGCTCAGCGGCGACGATGCGGCGGCCACCAGCGATCTGGCCCGCCGCGCCGTGGCGGCCGGCAGCGATGACGCCGTGGCCCTGGCGCTCGCTGGTTTTGCCCTGGTGATGGTGGGACGCGAGTATGGCGCCGGTCTCGACACGGTTCGCCGCGCGGTTGAACAAAATCCCGGCTCGGGTTTCGTCAACGGCATAGCCGGTTCGGCGCTGGTTTTCGGTGGCGATCTGGAGAACGGCCGGACCCTGCTTGAGCGGGCCATTGCTCTGGGGCCAGCCGATCCCAGTATTTTCATGAATATTACAGTTATTGCGGTGGCCCAGCTTTTCAGCGGGCGTCCCGCCGAGGCCCTGGCGCTGGCTGAGCGCTCGATTGCCCTCAATCCCAATTGGGATTCAACCTATTGGCTCTTGGCCGTGATCTATGTGCAGCTCGGCCGTTTGCCGGAGGCGCAGGCGGCGCTTGCCAAGTATATGGCGCATGCGCCGGGTGCCACCGTTTCGATGCTGCGGAAGCAAATGCCGTTCAGAGAAACCTTGCCGGTCAATATGGTCTTCGACGGTCTCCGCAAGGCCGGACTGCCGGAATAGCCTTTGTCTGACCCGGCCACATGCGCCAAATGGCTGACGGCATTTTTGCTTAACAATTGTTCATACCTCCCAAGCGGCTTTCATGATAGGCAATATGTGCTTGGGGGAAACGGGAGAAAGACATGACGGCAGCCGAAACCATAGCGTGGCCGGTGAAAACACGCGAATTGCACAATCACCACATGAATTCGACGGTGTGGAACAGTTTCAAATTCCGCGATGACGACATCGTCATCGCCACTTACGCCAAGTCGGGCACCACCTGGGCGCAACAGATCGTCGGCCAGCTGGTCCACAATGGTGCTGAGGACATCGACGTTCACCAGCTTTCGCCGTGGGTTGATCTTCGCATCATGCCGCCCGAGGCCATCGCCGGGCTTGAGCACATCGCGCACCGCCGCTTCGTCAAGACTCATCTGCCGGTCGATGCGCTGGTGTTTTCGCCCAAAGCCAAATACCTCTACATCGGCCGTGACGGCCGCGATGCCGTATGGAGCCTGTACAACCATCACCTGAACGCCAATGACAATTGGTATGGCGCGCTCAACAACACGCCCGGATTGGTCGGCCCGCCGATCGGACCGCCGCCCGACTCAGTCGTGGAATATTTCCGCCAGTGGCTGGCCAAGGATGGATATCCCTTCTGGTCCTATTGGGAAAACGTCCGCAGCTGGTGGGCCATCCGCAACCTGCCCAATGTCAAGCTGATCCACTTCAACGACCTGAAGGCCGATCTCGAAGGCTCAATCCGCGGCATCGCGACGTTCCTCGGTATTGCGCCGGATGCGGCCACCCTCAAGAAAATCGTTGAGCATTGCACCTTTGATTACATGAAGGCCAATGCCGACAAGATGGCCCCCCTCGGCGGCGCCTTGTGGAACGGCGGCGGCAAGACATTCATCAACAAGGGCACCAATGGCCGCTGGCACGACACTCTTTCCGCCCAAGACGTGGCCGCCTATGAGGCCAAGGCGCTGGCCGAACTCGGCCCCGATTGCGCGGGCTGGCTGGCCAAGGGCGGGGTGAAAGCGGCGGGCTGATTCCTGTAAAACAGGGCCCCATGAGGGGCCCTTTTCTTTTTTGTGTTCCCCCGTCATGAGACTATGGTCGAGAGATGTCCCGGAGGCGGCGATGAACGAAGGCAGTGGTGTTTCCTGGCCCGTCAAGACAAGAGAACTGCACACCCATCATTTCAACTCGACGCGCTGGAATGATTTCCGCTTCCGCGATGGCGACATCGTCATCGCCACCTATGCCAAGTCCGGCACCACCTGGACACAACAAATCATTTCCCAGCTGCTGTTCGGAGGCCTGGAAGGGATCAATGTTCACCAACTTTCACCGTGGGTTGATCTCCGCATCTTGCCGCCCGAGGCGCTGGCCGGACTTGACCATCAGAGCCATCGCCGCTTCGTCAAGACACACTTGCCGTTGGATGCGCTGAAATTCTCGCCGCAGGCCAAATACATCTATATCGGCCGCGATGGCCGTGACACCGTCTGGAGCTTCCACAACCATCATTACAATGCCACCGACGAGTATTTCCGGGTCTACAATGAAGGAAGGCCCACTGGCCTGCCGTTGCTTGAGCGCGGCACTCCTGATCCGGCAGAGTTTTACCGGGCATGGATGGAGCACAACGGATATCCCATCTGGCCCTTCTGGGAGCATATCCGAAGCTGGTGGGCCGCCCGTCATCTGCCCAACGTGATGCTCGTCCATTTCAATGACCTGAAGGCCGATCTCGATGGATCGATCCGGCGCATCGCGGCGTTCCTGGAAATTCCCGTGGATGAGGCGAACTGGCCGGATATCGTCAACCATTGCTCGTTCGATTATATGAAGGGCCACGCCAGCGAAGTGGCGCCGCGCGGCGGGATCATGTGGCAAGGAGGAGCGGCGACCTTTATCAACAAGGGCACCAACGGCCGCTGGCGCGATGCTCTCAGTCCGGAGGAAATCGCCGCCTATGAGGCTAGGGCGCTGGCCGAACTCGGACCCGATTGCGCCCGCTGGCTGGCCAAGGGCGGCGGCGTGTAAGCGGCGGGGTGCGTTCCCTTCTCCCGCCAGGCGAGAAGGGAAGCTGCCGCAGTCCCTACCAGACGTATTTGCCGAGATCGGACAGATCGAGGATTTCCCTGGTGGCGACCAGTTGGGTGGCCTTGCCGAAGTCGAGCAGCAATTGCGGGTCGCCTGGCTGTTCGCGGAACTCGTCGAGGATGTCGAAGAGCTTGTCGTCCAGAACGGTGCTTGATGGATCAAGCCCGGTGACCATGATTAGTCCGGTGGGCGGGCAATCCAGCGCGTAGATCTTGAGGTCGGGGCGGTATTTCTTGAGGATCGGCACCACCTTCCAGACGTCGCCCGTCCAGCCGCGGTTCTTCGGTGTCTTGCGATCAGCCATCGGCTGGGTGAAGGGCAGGCAGTCGTGCATGAAGATCACCGAGTTCTTCTTGCAATGTTTCTCGGTGTTGATGAAGTCGCGCAGCAAATACTCGTAGACGTGAAAGCCGTCGAGGAAGGCCACTTCCACCGGGCCATTGAGCAGCTGGCTAAGCTTGTAGTCCTCGAAGAAGCGGTCGCTGCCCATCTGGAAGAACATGCACACCGACTTGCCGCCGATGACATTCGAATTGATGATGAAGTTGGGATCGACCGCCACCGTATTACAATTGAGCCCGGCCAGCGAACCGCCTTTACGCGTACCGATCTCGAAATAGGTGCGGGTGCCGAGCGTCTCCATGACAAAGGACATGAAGGCCACATAATGCTTGCCGACATGGCGGAAGATGCGCGGGCCGCTCTCGGCTTGGGCGTCATCGCCTTCAGCGGCCGTTGCCTGTCTGTGTTTTCCCTCTGGCATGTCGATGGCCTCCGTATGGCGCGTTGAATTTGCCCCTGTTTGGCATAGCGGGCAGGCTTTGAGAACAGAAAACTCCCCCACCCCTATGGCGGCAGCATGCCCTCGTGTGCCAGATGGCGGATGGCTTCGGTAATGGCCTTGAAGCCCGCCATCGCCGGGGCACTTACATGGCGCGCCCGCATGTAGGAGTGCGCCAGTGCCGGTTCGGCGCGGATCGCCACGGGGATTGCGGCGGCCTTGAGCTTGTCATGGAAGATCAGGCCATCGTCGCACAGCGGATCGTGGGCAGCCACGGTGATAAAGGCCGGCGGCAACCCGCCAAGATCACTGGCGGTATTGGGCACGGCTTTCGGATCAGTCCAGTTGGCGCCGCCTCGGGGCCCAAGGAAGCTTTCGAGATAATAGAACATCTCGGCCCGGGTGAGGCATGGCGCATGGGCGTTGCGGATGTAGGATGGCGTTTCCGTATCGGCGCCCAGCACCGGATAGATCAGCACCAGGCCGCGCAGTTGCGGCAGTGACTGATCGCGCAAGTCCAGCGCCAGCCCGGCGCTCATCTGGCCACCGGCACTGTCGCCTGCCGCTATGATATGGGCCGGATCGATGCCGAGTGCCCGGCCCGACGAGCGCATCCAGCCAAGAACCTTGAGCGAGTCCTCGAGCTGGGCGGGATGGGGATGTTCCGGCGCCAGGCGGTAGTCGACCAGCACCACAACAACGTCGGCAATATCCGCCATCTCAGCACACATGTCGTCGTGGGTTTCGCATGACCCAAGCACCCAGCCGCCGCCATGGAAATAAATGACACCGGGTTTGGGTGATTCGCCGGGCGGGCGGAACACCCGCACATGCACGCCATCGGCGTCGAGGTCTTCGACCAGCAGGCGCTGCGGACGCTGGGCGCGGAACAGGCGGCAGACGTCGTCCCAGGCCTGGCGCTGCCGGGACAGCGGCCAGTGTGCGGATTCGGGTGGCGAATGCTTCGAAAGCTCCTTGTAGAACTTGAGCATTCCTTCATCGACGGGGACGTTAGTCATGCGGCACTGTTCCTGGACGTGAATCTGTCATATGCACGATGCAAGTCTGCACCAATGAGCCAGAGCCGTCTATTCCCGTCCATGAAATGGCCTTTCCGGAAATCCGATCAGACCGCTGGCGGCCAAGGCCAGACGCTTGTGTCCGGGGCTCCGCTGGCGCTGGTCGAAAATCTTGTCCGTGTGCTGCCCGACCCGGTCATCGTCGTCGACAGTAGCGGCACCGTCATCATGGCCAACGAGGAAGCCCGCGCCGCTCTCGACCGCAATCCGGTGGGTCATCATCTCTCGGCGTCGGTGCGTACGCCCGCCATTCTCGAAGCGGTGGCGGCAGCACTCAGCGGTGAGGGTCCGCGTCAGGCCGAGCTTGAGCTGCGCGGCCCGGTGCCGCGCAGCTTCGATGTCTATGTGGCACCGCTGCCGCTGCCCGGCAACACCGCCTTCCATGCCGTGATGATCTTCAAAGACCTGACGCGCGAGCAGCAGATCGAACGCATGCGCGCCGACTTCGTCGCCAATGCCAGTCACGAATTGCGCACCCCTCTGGCGTCGATTTCGGGTTTCATCGAAACCATGCAGGGTGCCGCCAAAAACGATGAGGCGGCGCGCGGCAAATTCCTCGGCCTGATGCGCACCCAGGCCGGACGCATGGCGCGGCTGATCGACGATCTCCTCTCCCTGTCGCGCATCGAAATCAACGAGCATGTGCGCCCGACGGGTGTTGCCGATCTCGCCCAGATTGCCCGCGTGGTGCGCGACAGTCTCGAACCCCTGGCGCGCGAACGCGGCTGCGAGGTCCGTCTCGATCTCGAAGGACCGCTGCCGGTCACCGGCGACTGGGACGAGTTGATGCAGGTGGTGCAGAACCTGATCGAGAACGCGCTGAAGTATGCCTCGTCCGGAAAACTCGTCGAGGTCGAAGGCCGTGCCGTCAACGGCCACGTCGAGCTGGCGGTCAGGGATCACGGTCCGGGTATTGCGCCTGAACACATCCCGCGCCTGACTGAAAGGTTCTACCGGGTGAGCGTCCAGGAAAGCCGTTCGCGCGGCGGCACGGGGCTCGGGCTGGCCATCGTCAAGCATATCCTCAACCGCCACCGGGGCCGTATCCTGGTGACCTCGGAGCTGGGCGCGGGAAGCAACTTCACAATCCGGCTTCCGGCGAATAAAACCTCGTAATATCAATTTGATAAGCCGTCACATAACTGTAAGAAATCTGTTACATAACTGTTGTGTGGCCTGCCTAGGTTCCGCCCGTCCGATGACACAGGAGATGACAAACATGAAACGCATTCTCGCCGCCGCAAGCCTTCTGGCTCTTGCCGTGAGCCCAGCCTTCGCCGCCCGCGACCAGATCCGCATCGTCGGTTCCTCGACGGTCTATCCCTTCACCACGGCTGTCGCCGAAGCCTTCGGCAAGGCCTCGGGCATGAAGACCCCGGTGGTTGAATCAACCGGCACCGGCGGCGGCATGAAGCTGTTCTGCTCAGGGCTTGGCGACGACACCCCAGATTTCACCAACGCCTCGCGCCAGATCAAGAAGAGCGAATTCGAGACCTGCGCCAAAAACGGTGTGACCGAAATCATCGAGATCAAGGTTGGCTTCGACGGCCTGTCGCTGGCCCATTCCAAGGATGCCAAGGACTTCGGCCTGACCAAGCAGCAGATTTTCATGGCGCTGGCCAAACAGGTTCCCGGCAACGACGGCAAGCTCGTCGACAATCCCTACAAGATGTGGAGCGACATCGACGCCTCGCTGCCCGCCACCAAGATCGAAGTGCTGGGCCCGCCGCCCACCTCCGGCACCCGTGACAGCTTCGCTGAACTGGTGATGGAAGCCGGTGCGGCCAATTTTGAGAGCCTCGCGGCCCTCAAGACGTCCGACGCCAAGGCCTTCGACAAGGTCTGGAAGTCGATGCGCGAGGATGGCGCTTTCGTCGAAGCCGGCGAGAACGACAACCTGATCGTCCAGAAGCTGCAGGCCAATGCCGATGCGCTCGGCATCTTCGGCTATTCCTTCCTCGAGCAGAACGCCTCGACCGTCAAGGACGTCGCCGTCGATGGCGTCGCGGCCTCCTACGAGACCATCGCCGATGGCAGCTACAAGGTGGCCCGTCCGCTCTTCATCTATGCCAAGAAGCAGCACATGGCGGCCATTCCCGGCATGAAGGAATTCATCGCCGAATACGTCTCTGACAAGGCGCTTGGCGAAGAAGGCTATCTCGCCGACAAGGGTCTGGTGACACTGCCCGGCGACCAGGCCGAAAAGACCCGTGCAATTGCCGAAAAGCTCGACGTCATCACGGCGGACGGCCTCAAGTAATTGCACCACGAAGGACCGGAGGGACCGCGGATGAACCGGCCCTCTGGTCACCATCTTTCTCCTCTCCGATCGAGAGAAAGTAAGTTGCAAGGGGGAAAGTAGAGACATGCTTGCCTGGACCGTTCTGGTTGGCGCCATTCTGCTGGCCGTGGCGTTTTTCGCTGGCCGGTCGCGAGCTTCCGGCCTGCGTCTCGGCGGCGGATCGGCGCTGCATTCATTGCCCACCTACCATGGCCTCTTTCTGGCGGCCGGTGCCTTCACCGGTACGGTGATCCTCGCCATTGCCGCGTCCGCCATCGCCGGTTCGCAGTCCCTGACCACACCGGCGGCTGCCGCGGCAGGTGGTGTTGCGGCAATCGCCGCCCTCTATCCGCGCATCAGCAGTGCCTTCCGGGCGCGCAACATCTTCGAACGGTTTGTAACCGTGGTGCTGATCGTCTGCTCCGGCGTCGCCGTCCTGACCACGGTGGGCATCGTTTTCTCGGTGCTGTTCGAATCGATCATCTTCTTCCGCGAAGTCTCGCCCATCTCCTTCCTGTTCGGCACGCAATGGTCGCCGACCGCGACGCCGCCGTCATTCGGGTTCATCCCGCTGCTGGTTGGCACCCTCCTCATCACCACCATCGCCATTCTGGTGGCCGGGCCGCTGGGCCTGCTCTCGGCCATCTACATGGCGGAATATGCGACCCCCAGACTGCGCGGCGTCCTCAAGCCGCTGCTTGAGCTTTTGGCCGGTGTCCCCACCGTGGTGCTGGGCTTCTTCGCGGCACTCACCGTGGCGCCCCTCATCCGCAACAGCGGCGAGAGCTTCGGCCTGGTGGTGGCATCGGAATCGGCACTCGCCGCGGGCCTCGTCATGGGCATGATGATCGTGCCGCTGATTTCGTCGCTGTCGGATGACATCATCAACGCCGTGCCGCAATCGCTGCGCGACGGCTCCTATGCGCTGGGCGCCACCAAATCGGAAACCATCAAGCGCGTGGTGCTGCCCGCCGCCTTGCCGGGCATTGTCTCGGCCTTCATGCTGGCCATTTCGCGCGCGGTGGGCGAAACCATGATCGTCGTCATGGCGGCGGGCCTTGCCGCCAATCTCACGGTGAATCCGCTGTCGGCGGTCACCACCATCACCGTGCAGATCGCCACCCTGCTGGTGGGCGATCAGGAATTCGACTCGGCCAAAACGCTCTCGGCCTTTGCCTTGGGCTTCGTGCTGTTCCTCTTCACCCTGGCGCTCAACTACCTCGCACTCCGCATTGTGCAGAAATATCGTGAGCAGTATGACTGAGATCAGCTCAAAATTCATCGCCAGGCGTTATGCCGCCGAGCGCCGCTTCCGCATCTATGGTGCCGCGGCTCTGGCCATCACAGCGCTGTTCCTGGCCTTCCTCGTTGTCGATGTGGCGGGCAAGGGCTGGCCTGCTTTCTTCGAACATCGCGCCGTCCTCGAGGTGACCATCGATCCGGCCAAAGTCGATGCCAAGAACCCCAAGGCCGGTGATTTCGAAGGACTGGTGAAGGATGCTTTGCGGTCGCACTTTCCCGGCGTGACGTCGCGCGGTGAGCGCAAAAAGCTGACCAGCCTCCTGTCGCAGGGTGCTGCCGATGATCTGCGCGCCATGGTGGCCGCTAATCCGGCGCTGATCGGCACAACGCTGAAAGTCCCGGCACTTCTTTCCGATGACGCCGATCTCGCCCTCAAGGGCTTCGACACCGGCCGGACTGACGCCATGCAAGCCGGATGGCTGGCCGAGTTGAAGAAGGACGGCGCCATCGAAACCGGCATCGCCTGGCGATTCTTCACTTCGGGCGATTCGCGCGAGCCAGAACTGGCGGGCCTGCGCGGCGCGCTCACCGGTTCGTTGCTCACGGTGGCCGTGGCACTGCTGCTCGCCCTGCCGCTGGGCATCGCCGCGGCGATCTATCTCGAGGAATTCGCGCCGAAGAACAAGTTTACCGACCTGATCGAAGTCAACATCAACAACCTCGCCGCCGTGCCCTCGATCATCTTCGGTCTCCTGGGTCTTGCCATGTTCCTCAATTTCTTCGGCCTGCCGCGCTCGGCCCCCATCGTTGGCGGGCTGGTGCTGGCCTTGCTGGTGCTGCCCACCATCATCATCGCCTCGCGTGCCGCGCTGAAAGCCGTGCCGCCGTCGATCAAGGAAGCAGCCCTGGGGGTTGGCGCCTCGCACCAGCAGGCGGTGTTCCATCACGTGCTGCCGCTGGCCGTGCCCGGCATTCTCACCGGCACCATTCTGGGTCTGGCCCGGGCCTTCGGTGAGACGGCACCATTGCTGATGATCGGCATGGTGGCCTTCATCGTCGATGTGCCGCATGGCTTTCAGGATGCCGCGACAGTGCTTCCGGTGCAGATTTACCTGTGGTCGGACCTGCCCGAAATTGCTTTCCAGGCGAAGACCGCCGCCGCCATCATTGTGCTCATGGTGGTGCTCTTCAGCCTCAATGCCATCGCCATCTATCTTCGCCGCCGCTTCGAGCGGCGCTGGTAAGCAAGGATCAACCATGAACATGACAAACCAGACCATCGTCACGCCAGCCAGCCCGCGCATCATGGCCGAGCGCGCCGTTCGCATTGAGGCCAAGGATGTGAACATCTATTATGGCGACAAGCACGCCATCAAGAGCCTGTCGATCGACATTCCCGACCGCGCCGTCTCGGCATTCATCGGGCCATCGGGCTGCGGCAAGTCGACCTTCCTGCGGGCCATCAACCGCATGAACGACACCATCCCGTCCTGCCGCATGACCGGCGACATCAAGCTCGACGGCAAGAGCATTTATGACCGCGACATCGACGTGGTGCAGCTGCGGGCCCGCGTCGGCATGGTGTTCCAGAAGCCCAATCCCTTCCCCAAGTCGATCTTCGAGAACGTCGCCTACGGCCCGCGCATCCATGGGCTGTCCAGCAGCAAGAGCGAACTCGAGGAAATCGTCGTCAACAGCCTGAAGAAGGCGAGTCTGTGGGAAGAAGTAAAGGACCGCTTGCAGGCTTCCGGCACCGGCTTGTCAGGCGGCCAGCAGCAGCGCCTGTGCATCGCCAGAGCCATCGCGGTCAACCCGGATGTTATTCTCATGGACGAACCGTGCTCGGCGCTCGATCCCATCGCCACGGCGCGCATCGAGGAGTTGATCGACGAGTTGCGGCGGAATTTCTGTATCGTCATCGTCACCCATTCGATGCAGCAGGCGGCGCGCGTGTCGCAGCGCACCGCGATGTTCCATATCGGCTACCTCGTCGAGGAGGGCCCTACCGACAAGATGTTCACCAATCC
>JBKJQD010000214.1:0-3511 GCA_046594125.1 Aestuariivirga sp. | reverse complement strand
TCTGGCCGATCACGTAATCGTCAAGGACCTTGCAGATTTCCTTGGGTGTCGGGTTGCCGTCGCGCGACTTCACCAGTGAGGATTTGTTTTCCTCACGAATGATGTCCATGCACAATTCGACGCATTCATCGCAGATGAAAACGGTGGGTCCGGCAATCAGCTTGCGGACCTCGTGCTGGCTCTTGCCACAGAAGGAACAGTACAAGGTGTTCTTGTTGTCGCTTCCGCTTGCCTTGCTCATATGCTCTCCTTGGACCTTGGACATGATAGACTACGTCCACAGTCCTTAACGGGATTTCACCACGGGCGCCGCAGTTCAATCCTAATTTGTCCCCTGCCCGGCGCGCCGACTCAATTCAGCATGGGGGAGTATGGTTAATCAACAATTGATTGCCACCACCATGGGTTGCAACCACATGCCCGCGTCACGCAAGCTGGCGTGTATCACTTGCCTTCGGCAGGTGCGGCGCGCTTGTCAATGACCTTGTCGATCAGGCCAAATTCCTTGGCGGCTTCGGCGGTAAAGAAATTATCGCGCTCGAGGGCCTCCTCAACCGCCTTGTAGTCGCGGCCGGTGTGCTGAACATAGATTTCGTTCAGGCGGCGCTTGAGGCTTTCGACCTCGCGGGCATGGATCAGGATGTCGGTGACCTGGCCTTGATAGCCGCCCGAAGGCTGATGCACCATGATGCGCGAATTGGGCAGCGCATAGCGCATGTTCTTCTCGCCCGCCGTCAGCAGCAACGACCCCATGGAGGCCGCCTGCCCCATCACGGTGGTCGACACCGGGCAGCGGATGAACTGCATGGTGTCATAAATCGACAGGCCCGACGACACGACGCCTCCGGGCGAGTTGATGTACATGGAGATTTCCTTCTTGGGATTCTCCGCCTCGAGAAACAGCAGCTGCATGCAGATCGACGCCGCCACGTTGTCATCAACCGGCCCGGTGAGGAAGATGATGCGCTCACGCAACAGCCTCGACGGCAGATCATAAACGCGCTCGCCGCGCGACTCCTGCTGGATAACGGAGGGCCAGAAGGCGTTATAGGTCTCAATGGGATCGCGCATGGGTCTCTTTCGGGTGAATCAGCTTTGGCTACATAGATAGGTGACAGAGCGGCGACATGGAAGGGGCTTGCGCGGAAGGGTCAAGCCCTTCCGCCGGCGGCCCGGTAAGACACCCGTAATCATCGCCATGGTAAACCAGCCGCTACCTACCATTTCGTATTGATCCGGGAGAGCCCGCCGTGCCGACGAACAACGAAGGCTATGCCGTCAAGACTGGCGCGCTGGTTGCTGCCGATGAAGCGCAATTCGAGAAACAGAAAAAAGTGCCCTTGGGCGAGCTGTTCCGGAAGGCTCTGGCAACCGGCAACATGACGATGCCGGCAATGATTGGCGACCAGTGGCGGCTGTCACGCGGCATAGGACGGCTCAACAGCCGCGATTACTTCCGTTACCGGCTCTATCGTCCTGGACTAGCGCCAGCCGACAAAGCGGCTTTCATATCGGAGAATCTGCATTGGCCGGTCGCCAATTTGTGTTGCGACAGGAATTGGCGCGCTGCCACCGGGGACAAGTGGTTGTCCTATTTGATCCTTGGCGCGGCAGGTATCGCGACGCCACCAACCCAGGCGGTTTATGACACGACGGCGCGCAGCTTCGGAGCGACCCGCAAACTCTCCAATGCAACGGACCTTGGCCACTTCCTTGCCACCGAGGCACGCTACCCGCTGTTCGCCAAGCCCAACAGCCAGTTGGCCAGCTTCGGAGCATTCGCCATCCAGTCCTTTGGCGATGGCTTGGCCCAGCTCCATAGTGGCGAGGCTATGCCGGCAAGCGATATTGCCGCCAAGCTGATGGGGCAGGTTTCCTATGTGCTACAGGACCGCATCACCAACCACCCGGCCATCGCCGCCTTCGCCGATGGCCTCGCCACCGTGCGGCTGGTGAACTTCGTCGAGAGTGACCATGTCAACACATATTTCGCGGCGCTCAAGATTCCGGCGAACGGCAATGTCGCGGATAATTTCTGGCGGCCCGGCAACCTGCTCGCCAATGTCGATGTCGCAACCGGCAAAGTAACACGGGTGATCAGCGGCCATGGCCCGGACGAGAGGGAGGTTGAGACCGGACTGGGCCTCGAAATCCCCTTCTGGCGCGAAGCTCTGGAACTCAATCAGCGCGCCGCGCGGTTGTTTGCACCCGTCGCTTACAATTCGCTCGATATGTGTCTGACACCCAATGGCCCACTCGTGGTGGAGATCAACAGCAGCGGATCTTTCGATTTGCCGCAATCGGCCAGCGGCAAGGGCATGTTGACCACGGAAGTCCTGCAATTCTTCGCCCGCAAGGGCTGGAAACCAGCTTTGACCGCGCTGCAGTCGCGCCGGAGCTGATACGGGCCGACGCCGCAAAACATCGAGCCAGTGACTGGCGGATTTTCACAACAGGTTTGCCGCATGCGCCACGTCACTGCCGAAGAAGCCCGACGCCTTCTTGACTATCCGGGACTTGTCGAGGCGCTGCGGGCGGCACACAAGGCTGGCAAGCTGCCCGAAACCCATCGCGACATCCGCGAAGACAGCGCTCATAACAAATTCGTGTCGCTGCTGTCATGGGCCGAGGGCGATGTGATCGCCGTCAAGATGGTGGGCGTGTTTCCCGGCAATCTGGCGCTGACGCCGCCCGAGCCTTCGGTGCAAGGACTTGTGGCGCTGTTCAGCGGCACAACCGGCGCTCCGCTGCTCACCGCCGATGGCGCTGAACTCACGTTTCGCAAGACGGCTGCCGATTCAGCGCTGGGTGCCGACTATCTGGCGCGGCGCAATGCCCGCGTGCTGCTGGTGTGCGGTGCCGGCGGTCTGGCCCCCCATGTCATCGCGGCCCACACAGCGGTCAGGCCGTCGATCGAACGCGTATTGGTTTGGAACCGCACACTGGCGCGGGCCGAAGCACTCGCTGCCAGCCTGCCGCACTTGAGAATTGCAGTGACTGCCGATCTCGACGCCGCCCTGCCCGAGGCCGACATTGTTTCCTGCGTCACCATGGCCACAACACCCTTCATCAAGGGAGCGCTGCTCAAGCCCGGTGCCCATGTCGATCTGATCGGCGCCTATCTGCCCGGCATGCGCGAGGCCGATGACGAAACAGTGCGCCGAGCTGGCCAGATATTTCTCGATACCCGCCTGTTCTGCGAGCGCTCCGGCGATATCGTCGAGCCTCTCGCCCGCGGCCTCATCAGCCGTGACGGCTTGGTGGCCGACCTCTTCGACCTGTGCGGCGGGCGCCATCCCGGCCGCATCTCGGACAGTGAAATCACCATGTACAAGAATTGCGGCGGCGGTCATCTCGACCTGTTCACCGTCCGGTTTCTGCTAGAGCGATTGAGCCAGAGCCCTTAGGGCCTGACGTCATTTGAGCCAAACGAGGGCGCAAACGAGATGGAGGCGGCGAGGAAATTCCGCGCGGTTTTGTCGTAACGTGTGGCAATGGCGCGGAAATGTTT
>JBKJQD010000179.1:0-10713 GCA_046594125.1 Aestuariivirga sp. | reverse complement strand
GGTGGTCTTCGGTTTCATCGAACTCAAGACCCACGCCAAGGTCTCGATGGTGGCCAGGCGCGAAAGCGGGCAGATGCGCACCTATGTGCATTACGGCACCGGCAACTATCACGCGGTGACGGCGAAAATTTATACCGACCTGTCGTTCTTTACTTCCGACCCGGCACTGGCGCGCGATGCGGCGCGGCTGTTCAATTACATTTCGGGTTACGCACAGCCGGAGGACCTTGAGAAAATCGCACTGTCGCCCATCGGCCTCAAGGACAGGCTGCTGCAGCATATCGAAGACGAGATCGCCCATGCCAGGGCCGGGCGCCCGGCGCAGATATGGGCCAAGATGAATTCGCTGGTCGATCCCGGCATCATTGATGCGCTGTATCTGGCGGGCCAGGCCGGTGTGCAGGTCGACATCGTGGTGCGCGGCATCTGCTGTCTCAGGCCCAAGGTTCCGGGCCTCTCCGACAATATCCGGGTGAAGAGCATCGTCGGGCGCTTTCTCGAACATTCGCGCATCGTGTGTTTCGGCAATGGCGCCGCCCTGCCGCACAACAAGGCCAAGGTCTATATCAGTTCGGCCGACTGGATGCAGCGCAACCTGCACCGCCGCGTCGAGACGCTCATCCCCATCGAGAACCCGACGGTGCATGACCAGATTCTCGACCAGATCATGGTGGCCAACTTCATGGACAACCAGCAGAGCTGGGAACTTCTCGAAGACGGCACGTCGCGGCGCATCGTGCCGGGGGCCGACGAGGAAGCCTTCAACGCACACGAATATTTCATGAACAATCCCTCGCTCTCTGGACGCGGGCGTTCGCTGGCGGGTAGTGTACCGCCCGAAATCACCGGCGTAACAAAAAAGAAATCCAGGACGCGGAAGTGAATTGGCATAAGGGCTTTCGCACGGAACCGCCGAAATACCGGCCGGTCGCCGTGGTTGACATCGGTTCGAATTCAGTGCGCTTGGTGGTCTATGACGGATTGCGCCGTTCGCCAGCCCCGGTGTTCAATGAAAAAATCCTCTGCGGACTGGGGCGCGGTGTCGCCACCAAGGGCAAGCTCGGCGAGGAAGGCATGTCACGGGCACTGGCGGCGCTGCGGCGTTTCCGGACCCTGGCACGGCAGATTGGTGCGCGTCAGGTGTTCGCATTGGCCACCGCGGCGGCCCGCGAAGCGGTCAACGGCGAAGAGTTCATCACGCAAGCCGAGGAAGCGCTGGGGGTCCACATTGACGTGCTGACCGGCAAGGAAGAGGCGCGCTATGCGGCGCTCGGCGTCATCGCTGGCATTCCTGATGCTGATGGCGTGGCGGGCGACCTGGGCGGCGGTTCGCTGGAACTGGTCGACATCAAGGACGGCAAGATCAGGGACGGCATCACCCTGCCGTTGGGACCCCTGCGCCTCATCGACATGGCGGACGGCTCGACAGCCAAGGCGCGCAAGCTCGTCGATGATTATTTCGCACAAGCAAAGATTCTCGAAAACCTCAAGGGCCGCACCTTCTATGCGGTGGGCGGGACGTGGCGCAATCTCGCCAAACTGCACATGGCGCAGAACCGCTATCCGCTGCATGTGCTGCATTGCTACCGGATGACACGTCAGCAGACAATTTCGGTATCCAATCTGGTCTCAGGCCTTTCGCCATCGTCGTTGAAAGTCATCCGCCAAGTGTCGCGCAGCCGCTCCGACACCATGCCCTTCGGAGCCCTGGTGCTGGAGCGCCTGCTCGAACATTCACGGCCGAAGATCGTGGAAATCTCGGTGTTCGGAGTGCGCGAGGGGCTGCTCTATTCCAAACTGCCCAAGCGCAAGCGCGACAGCGACGCGCTGCTGGCCTCGTGCTGGGATTTCGCCAGGCGTTACGCGCGCTCGGCCGAACATGAACTGGAACTGTGCGACTGGACCGATCAGCTGTTCGGCGAGGGCAAGCTGAAGGAAACCGCTGAACAGCGCCGGCTGCGCTATGCCGCCTGCCTGCTGGCCGATATCGGCTGGCGGGCCCATCCGGATTACCGCGCCGAGCGCTCGCTGGGCATGATCTCGCAGGCGGCCTTCGTCGGCATCGACCATCCGGGCCGGGTGTTCCTGGCGCTCACCGTCTTCTACCGCTATGAGGGCGAGACGCTCCAAGATGATCTGACGCAGTTGCTTGATGATGAGGCCCATGCCCGGGCGCATCTGCTCAGCAACATGTTCCGGCTGGCCTATATCCTGTCGGCTGCCATGCCCGGCATGCTGCCGAAGATCGGCCTGGAACTGGCTGCCGGCAAGACCCTGGTTCTGCGGCTGCCCAAGAAGCTGGCCGACCTGGCCGGTGAACGGGTGCTGAAACGCCTCGAAGCTCTGGCCGCGGAGATTGGCCGCACTGGCCGACTGGAGATCGGCTAGAGTCTGCTTGAATTTGCGCCAGCCAGCTTGAGAACCTGCGCCGTGTCGGCATCCCCGCCGAAAGCGAAGAAGTCAGCATCCATTTCAAGCAATGGTTCGAGGCGCTTCTGGTATTCCAACTTGGGCAGCGATGTGGCGCCGAGGCGTTCGAGATGCGGATTGAGGAATTGCGCGTCGAGCATCTTGAAGCCGCCGAAGTTGAGCCGGGCGACGAGATGCACCAGCGCCACCTTGCTGGCATCGCTCACCCGCGAGAACATGCTTTCGCCGAAAAAAACCGCGCCGAGCCTGACGCCATATAGCCCGCCCACCAGCGCGCCATCCCGCCAGCATTCGACGCTGTGGCAGAAGCCAGCCTTGTGCAGCTGGATATAGAGGCTGCGGATGCGGCCGTTGATCCATGTGGTCTTGCGATCCGCCATCTTGGCGGCGCAGGCACCAATCACTCCGGCGAAGTCGCTGTCGATGCGGATATCGAAGGACTTCCGCCTGACCGTCTTGCGCAGCGACTGCGAGATGCGCAAGCCGTCGAGCGGAATGATGCCGCGCTCATCGGGCTCGACCCAGTATAGGGCATTGTCCTCGGCACTCTCGGCCATCGGAAAAATGCCCGCCGCATAGGCCCGCAGCAGGATTTGCGGGGTGATTGTGGTGCTCATCAGGCATTCCGTGCGAGATAATGCTCCAGCCAATGGATATCGTAATGTCCGTCGATGATGTCGGGTTCCGATAGCAATTGCTGGAACAGCGGAATGGTCGTCTCGATGCCTTCGATGACGAATTCGCTCAGCGCCCGCCTGAGGCGCATCATGCATTCGGTGCGCGATTTGCCCGACACGATGAGCTTGCCGATCAGGCTGTCGTAATAGGGCGGAATGCGATAGCCCGCGTACAGCGCCGAGTCGACGCGGCAGCCAAGCCCGCCGGGGAAATGCACGGCACTGACGAGGCCGGGCGATGGCGCAAACGTCTTGGGGTTCTCGGCATTGATGCGGCACTCGATGGCGTGGCCGGAAAACGTGATGTCGTCTTGCGTATAGGCGAGATCGCTGCCCGCCGCGACGCGCAACTGCTCCTGCACCAGATCAAGCCCGGTGATCGCCTCGGTCACCGGATGCTCCACCTGCAGGCGGGTGTTCATCTCGATGAAATAGAATTCGTTGTTCTCGTAGAGAAACTCGATGGTGCCGACACCTTCATAGCCGAGATTGGCCATCGCCTTGGCCACCCGGTTGCCGATTTCCTGGCGTTGGGTGGAGTTGAGGGCTGGCGAATGCGCCTCTTCCCAGATTTTCTGGTGGCGGCGCTGCAGCGAACAGTCGCGCTCGCCCAGATGCACGGCGCGGCCCTTGCCGTCACCGAGTATCTGGATTTCGATGTGCCGCGGCTTCTCCAGATATTTCTCGATATAGACGTCGCCATTGCCGAAGGCCGCCTTGGCTTCGGTTTGGGCGTTGTTCATCGCTTCCTCGAGATCGGCCTCGGTGAGTGCCACCTTCATGCCGCGCCCGCCGCCGCCCGCCGTCGCCTTGATGATCACCGGATAGCCGACGTCCCTGGCGATGCGCTTGGCATCCTCGATTTCGGACACGCCGCCTTCCGAACCCGGCACCACCGGAATGCCAAGCTCCCTGGCGGTGCGTTTGGCCTGGATCTTGTCACCCATGATGCGGATATGCTCAGCACTGGGGCCGATGAACTTGATGCCGTGCTCGGTGAGGATGTCGGCGAACCTGGCATTCTCCGACAGGAATCCATAACCGGGATGGACGGCCTCGGCACCGGTGATTTCGCAGGCCGAGACGATGGCCGGAATGTTGAGATAGCTGTCACGCGCCGGCGGCGGGCCGATACACACGCTTTCATCGGCCAAGCGCACATGCATGGCGTCGGCGTCGGCGGTTGAATGCACCGCCACCGTCTGGATGCCAAGCTCGCGGCAGGCGCGCAATACGCGCAGGGCGATTTCACCGCGATTGGCAATGAGGACCTTGTCGAACATGGCCTACTCGATCACGACGAGCGGCTCGCCGTATTCGACGGGCTGGGCGTTTTCGACAAACACATGGGTGATGCGGCCCGAACGCGGCGCCGGAATCTGGTTCATGGTCTTCATCGCCTCGATGATGAGCAGGGTCTGGCCTTCCTTCACTTCGCTGCCAATCTCGACCAGCGGCGGTGTTCCCGGCGCCGAAGACCGGTAGGCGGTGCCGACCATCGGCGATTTCACCGTGCCGGGATGGTCGGCGGGTTTCACTGGCGCTTCAGCGGGCACCGTGACTGGAGCCGCGTGGTGGACGGCGGGTGCTGCAAACGCCGCCACCGCCGTCATCTGCCGCGAGACGCGGACCCGCGTACCCCGGCGGTCGAGTTCGATTTCCGACAGGCCGGTGTTGTTGAGGATCGCCGCCAGTGCGTTGATCAGTTCGAGATCGGGATCACTCTTGGTGGACGGTTTCAACGGCGCAGGGGATTTTTTCTTGGGCGGCATTGTTCTAACCCAGTTTGTTGCTGTTGATGATGGCGGCAAGGGCTTCGAGACCCAGTTCATAGCTGTTGACACCGAAGCCGCAGATCACGCCGTTGACGGCGGCGGCGATCACACTGTGGTGGCGGAATTCCTCGCGCTTGTGCACATTCGACAGATGCACTTCGACGGCGGGAACCTCGGCGGCCTTCAAGGCATCGTGGATGGCGATCGACGTGTGGGTATAGGCGCCGGCATTGAGTACAATGCCCGACGCTGCCGTGCGCGCCTCCTGAATCCACGACACCAGTTCGCCCTCGATATTCGACTGGCGGCAGACCACTGCAAAGCCCAGAGCCTTGCCGCGCGCCGCGCAGCGGGCCTCCACATCCTGCAAGCTGCCGGAGCCATAGACCTGCGGCTCGCGCAGGCCGAGCATGTTGAGGTTGGGTCCGTTGAGGACATGAATGGGTTTCATCGAGACGTCACGATTCCACATGGGCGTCCCCGTTTATAGGCGGTCCCGCCATCACATGGAAGCGCTGTGGATATCAGCAGAGTTTACAACCACCCGCGGCGCGCACCCGGTTCACCGATGCCAGAAGGCCATCTTTGGGCAAGTAACCTGGCACCAGTTCGTTGTCGATGATGAAGGCCGGCGTACCGCTGATCGACAGGGCACTGGCCAGCTTGCGGTTGCGCTCGAGGGTGGTGGCAATCTCCGGGTCCTTCATGTCGATCTTCAGCTTGTCGAGGTCGAGGCCCTGGGCCTTGGCGATCTCGTCGACGTCGGCCGCCGTCACCTTGCCCTCATGGCCGAGCAGCGCCACATGAAACGGCCAATATTTGCCCTGCTTCTGAGACGCCAGTGCCGCCATTGCGGCATAGTCGGAATCACCGCCAAAAATGGGGAACTCCTTCATCACCAGGCGCAGGTTTTTGTCGCCCTCGATGAGGCTCAGCACTTCCGGCAGGCCCTTCTTGCACCAGCCGCAATTGTAGTCGAAGAACTCGACCATGGTGACGTCGCCATCGGGGTTGCCCGCCACCAGATCGGCACTGGAATGGAAAATCTCCTTGGCGTTTTCAGCAAGCGCACCGGTGCGCTTCTTGTCGTCCTCGGCCGCTTGACGCTTTTCCAGTTCCTTGCTGATTTCAACCAGGACCTCGGGGTTCTTCAGCAGGTACTCGCGGACGATTTCGCCGATTTCCTTGCGCTGGCTGTCGTTGAAGCTGCCTGCCAGGGCGGCGGCGGGAGCGGCCGCCAGCAGCAGCGCGGCGAAAGTCGAGCGGATGATGCGGTTCATGGCAGTCCTCTATGGTTTGTACCAATCTGCCCGCAATTGCGGGCGGCGTCCATCTCAGTTGCGGTTGGCGAAGGTCAAGATATCGTTAGCGCGGATCCATTCGGGCGTGCCGGTCTTGAAGCGCCCCTGGGCCGACTTGGCCTTGCTGACCGCCAGTTGCTTGTCACCGCGCAGGAAAGCTTCCTCGGCGGTGGCCAGTTCAGCCCTCGCCACATCGCCCGACTGGCCATAGGCCATGGCGAGGAACTTGAAGACGGCGGGCGTGTCGCCCTCGCTGCGCTGGGCTTGGCGCAGCATCTTGATCGCCTGCTGTGCATTGGCCGGCGTCTCAGTGCCAATCAGGGCCTGGGCGAGGAGGATCTGGATCAGGCCACTGTTGGGCAGCAGCCGCACCGCTTCCTGCAAGGGAGCCACCGCGGCGGCGGCCTGACCGCCCTCCAGCAGCGCCTGACCCTTCAGTTCCCAAAAATAGGGGTTCTGCGGCAGTTCTTTCACCAGGCCGTCGAGCTCCGGGATGGCATTGGCCGTATCGCCACGCCGGAACATGGCGATGGCCCGGGCATAGCGGGCGGGCAGCGACACATCGGCTTTGGGATAGCGCTGGAAAACGGTTTGGGCCGGCTGCTGGAAACCCACCAGCTTGGCCTGCATCAGCTGGTGGCGGAGCATCAGCGCCGGACTATCGCCCGCCGCGAAGAATGGTGATTTCTTGGCCGCTTCCTCAAGATTGCGGATGCGGTCGAAAGGCATCGGATGCGACAGAACATAGGGGTCGGCATACTGGATGGTGGCGATCGACTCGCGGGCCAGCTTGTTGAACAGCGTCAGCATGCCTTGCGCCGACTGGTGCGTGGCGTTCAGATACTTGAGGGCCGCCTGGTCGGCGGAGGATTCCATATCGCGCTGGTAGGAAAGGAAATTGCGCTGGGCCATGCTCTGGGAGCCCATCATGACGCCTTGTCCGGCCTTTGAGGCCTCGTTTTGCCCAGCAACCGCACCACCAACCACGGCAGCCACCCCCACCAGCATGCCGATGATCGAGGTGACGCTGGCCCGGTCCAGCTCCACCCCCATGCGCGCCAGATGGCCACCGGCAATATGGCCGGTTTCATGGGCCAACACGCCGATCACTTCATTGGGCGTCTTGGCCTGGGTGAGTAGCCCGGTATTGACGAAAATGCGCTGGCCGCCGGCCACGAAGGCATTGATGCGGCCATCGTCGATCACGTAAACGCGCACTGATTTGGGATTAATGCCGGCCGCCTTGAAGATCGGCCGCGTATAGAGCCGCAGCAGGCCTTCAATCTCGGCATCGCGGATGACCTTGGGGCCGTTACCGCGCGCCGATTGGGCAAAGCCTGGCGCCGCCGCCGACATGACCAGCACAAGGGCCATAGCCCCGGCAGTCAGACAGCGCGCGGTCTCAACAATGTTGGCGATCAGGGGCATTCTCGCCTCAATCGTCTTGGATTGAGGCGAGTTTGAGGCCTATTTCTTGCTCCACCAGCCGGACTTCCGTTCGGTGGCGGCGGGCGAAATGGTAGGTGCAGGCGGTTGCCACTTGCGCGCTGCCGCTTCCTCCATGGCAATCTCCACGACGACGGCCACGGGTTTCACCACGCGAGCAGGGGGCGGCGGCTCGGCGTCGGCGATCCTCTCAGGCACAGCGGGCATTTCCTCACCAGTCTCCGCTGCGGGAGATTCAGCTCTGGGCTGAGCGTTACGGTCGCGGTTGCGGCCCCAACGCTCGCGGCCCGAACGCCGTGGGCCACGGCCTTCCGGCTTTTCGGCGGCAACTGCGGGCTCCGCGTCCGCGGGTGCTGCGGCACCATCGTCTGCTTCGGCCTCGCCACCTTCCGGTGCCGTGAACTCGATGACCGGCTGGTCGCCCAGGCCTGCGATAGGCGAACCGCCCTCGCTGTCGGGACGGCCGTCTTCGCGGCCACGGCCACCGCGGCGGCCACGGCGGCGGCGCTTCTTGCGTCCGTTTTCGGAGCGTGCATCGTTCTGCTGGCCATCGGGCGTGCCGGATGTATCCTCACCGGGCTCGTCGTCCTCGTCGGCGGACTGGGCTGCCGGTTCGTCCGGCGCCTGTTCCTCGACAGTCTCTTCCTCGCTTTCGTCGTCCTCGTCTTCACTGAAGGCCGACTCCATGCGCACCGGTGCCGCCTGAATGCGGCGCGGCGGAATGTTGCGGTCGACGGCGCGTTCGATGACCGCCTGCGATCCTTTCACGTCATCGCTCGGCACGATGAAGATCGAGATGCCGTAGGAGGTTTCAATCGACAGCAGGTTGTCGCGCTTTTCATTCAGAATATAGAAGGCGGTTTCGCGGCTGCACTTGACAGTCAGATTTTCCGGCTTGCGGGCAATCAAGTGTTCCTCGATGGCACGCAGCACCGACAACCCGCACGATGAGATCGAGCGCACGATGCCGCGGCCCTCGCAATGCGGGCAAGAGCGCGACGAACCTTCGAGCAGGCCCGGCCTGAGCCGCTGCCTGGACATTTCGAGCAGGCCGAAATGGCTGATGCGGCCCACCTGGATGCGCGCCCGGTCGTTCTTCAGCGCCTCCTTCAGGCGGCGCTCGACATTGCGGTTGTTGCGCTTCTCCTCCATGTCGATGTAGTCGATGACCACCAGACCGGCCAGATCGCGCAGGCGCAATTGCCGGGCGATCTCGTCAGAGGCCTCGAGGTTGGTGCGAAGGGCCGTGTCCTCGATATTGTGCTCGCGCGTCGACTTGCCCGAGTTGATGTCGACGGAAACCAAGGCTTCGGTCTGGTTGATTACCATGTAGCCGCCCGACGGCAGCGTCACGGTTGGCGAATACAACCCGTCAAGCTGGCTTTCCACCTGGTGGCGCGAGAAGGCGGGACGCGATTCCTTGTAGAGCTTCACGTTCTTGGCGTGGCTCGGCATCAGCATTTTCATGAAGTCTTTCGCTTCACGATAGGCCGGTTCGCCCTCGACGATCACCTCTTCCACGTCCTTGGTATAGAGATCGCGGATCGCCCGCTTGATCAGGCTGCCTTCCTCATAGACCAGCGCCGGGGCGGTCGACGACAGCGTCAGGTCGCGGACACTTTCCCACAGGCGCAGCAGATAATCATAGTCGCGCTTGATCTCGGTCTTGGTGCGCTGGGCGCCCGCCGTGCGGACGATCAGGCCCATGCCCTGCGGCACCTCGATCTCCTTGGCCACTTCCTTCAAGCGGCGGCGGTCACCTGAATCAGTGATCTTGCGCGAAATGCCGCCACCACGGGCGGTATTGGGCATCAGCACACAATAGCGTCCGGCCAGTGACAGGTAGGTGGTAAGAGCCGCACCCTTGTTGCCGCGTTCTTCCTTGACAACCTGCACCAGAATCACCTGGCGGCGCTTGATCACTTCCTGGATCTTGTACTGGCGGCGCGGCGGCTTGCGGCGGCGCTGGGGCACTTCCTCCAGCGCATCCTCGGCGCCGATCGACTCGATGCCCTGGTTCTCGGGGTCTTCCTCGACCACTTCGATGCCATTGCCGAGTTCGCCTGGCATGCCGTGCGATACGGTGGGGGCCGGACCCTCATCGTCGTCATTGTCATTGTCGTCGTCATCGCCGGAACGATCCGGCTGACCATTGTCGTCATGGCTGTCATCGTAATGATGGTGATCGTCGTGGCCGTGTTCGTCATGGCCGTGTTCGTCATGGCCGTCGTCGTGATCTTGCACGCCCTGGTCATGATCGGTGGCAACCAAAGCATCCGCATCCTGCGGGGAGGATGAAGAATCATCGTCACCGTCATTGCCAGCATTCACCGTTTCGGAGACCTGCTCCTCGCTGCGATGGCGGCTGTGTTCGGAGGGGCGGCGGGTACGCTTGCGGTCGCCGTCACGATCCCTGTCGCGGTCGCGGTGATTACGGTCGCCATGACCGTTGTCATCGTCATCGTGATTGGCATCGTCTTCTTCCTGCTCACGGAGCAGGGCCTGACGGTCGGCCAGCGGGATTTGATAATAGTCCGGATGGATTTCCGCGAAGGCGAGAAACCCGTGACGGTTGCCGCCATACTCTATGAAAGCTGCTTGAAGTGAAGGCTCGACGCGCGTCACCTTGGCGAGGTAGATGTTGCCCTTTAGCTGGCGGCGTGCGGCGCTCTCGAAATCGAACTCTTCGATGCGGTTTCCGCGAACGACGACAACACGGGTTTCTTCCGCGTGGGTTGCGTCGATGAGCATTTTGCTGCCCATGATGTCATTTCCTTTGCGCGGCATGACGGCACGGCTGCTCCCATCTCCGTTCCGGATCCGGAATCTGGAGAGTGTCTGCGGGCCATGCTGCGCGATATGGGCGTGACGTTTTGAACAATGAACGATGGCGACATCCCTGCGTCCGGCGTGGGCCGGATGCCGAGGGGCGCTCTCATTGCCGTTTGGGTCATACCCATGATTTCCATTTGCCACGGTCCACAATGGACCGGGCGGTTCAACTCAATTTACGGCAGGACCTTCCTGCCTTCATTCGGCGGGTTCCTCCGAGGAGACCACACCGCACCGCTATCGAGGAGGCTA
>JBKJQD010000078.1:0-12568 GCA_046594125.1 Aestuariivirga sp. | reverse complement strand
TATGGCGACATGGCCCGTGCCGCCTGCCCCGCCATGGATGACCACACTTTCTCCTGCCCTCACCTGTGCACGGTCATAGAGGGATTCCCATGCTGTGATGACGACGAGCGGCAAGGCCGCAGCAGTCAGGTCATCCACCGTGTCGGGCACCATGGCCAGTTGCCAGTCCGGCACGACGGCCGCCTCGGCATAGGTACCCATGGTGCCGCCGATGCCGCCATTGCAGAAGCATACACGGTCCCCAACCTTGAACGAGGTTACGGCAGGACCGGTGGCTTCCACCACACCCATGCCGTCGTGACCGAGCACGAAGGGCTCGTCGCCCGTGAGATAGCCGCCGTGCTGGCGGAAGAAGACATCGGCGGGATTGATGGCCGCAGCACGCAGGCTCACCAGTACGTCGTGTCCGCCGCGCGGCCATTCCAGATCAACGTCCCGGAACTTGAGCACTTCCGGCCCGCCGAGAGTGGTGGTGACGATGGCTTTGATTTTCATTTCGCGACCTTTCGCAACTGGCGTACATACCAAATCATAATGACGGTCAGACAGGCGAAGACGGTGAGTGCCAGGATCACCGAGGCAACTGCGAGCCTCGGGGTTCCCGCCGAGCGCAGGCTCAGCCACATCAGAACGGGGAGAGTTTGGGTGTCGCGGTCGGTCAGAAACAGTGCCATGACAAATTCGTTCAGCGAGATAACGAAAGCGAACAGTGCGGAAGAGATGATACCGGTCGATACCATCGGGATAACGATCTCGAAAAACGTGCCGACAGGCTTTCCACCAAGGTCGTAGGAGGCCTCGACCACACGGTAGTCGATCATTCGGAAAGTCGCCTCCATCAGCATGAAGACCAGCGGCATGGCCCACAGCGAGTGGGCGATCATCACCAGTTCGCGCGAGCCATAGATGCTGTAGTCTCCGATCTGTAATCCACCGAAAGCGATAGCGACTCCCAGCCCCAGTACGACGCCCGGCATGAACAGCGGCAGCATAATCAGCAGGTACCAGACATCCTTGAAGGGAAAGTTGAACCGCTCGAATGCCCAGGCGGCAAGGATGCCGGAGGATGTTGATATCAGTGCCGTGCCGATGGCGATGACGATACTGTTCATCAGCGCGTCAGTCCATTGCGGGCTGGCGAAGAATTCCTGATACCATTTCAGTGACCAGACGCTGATTGGAAAGCGGATCATGGCGGCATCATTGAATGACATGACGAGCGTGACGAGGATGGGGATCAGGATATAGGCGACAATGAAGATGGTGAAGGCGATGCTCAGCACCTTCAGCATCAAAGGCTCCATGCTACGCCGCGGCATCGCCTCAGACATGGAACGAGGTCCGCTTCGATTGCAGCGAACGCGTCATAACCATAACCGCCGCGACACCTGCAACCAGCACCATCGAGAACGCCGAGGCCATCGGCCAATTGTGCTTGCCGAGCATCTGCTCCTGGATGAGATAGCCCATGGTCCACAGCGTGTCGGGCCCCAACGCCGATGGCGTGGCATAGGTGCCCATCGTCCAGATGAAGGATTGCGAAAATGCCACCAGGATACCGGTCCAGGTCAGGGGAAGCAGTACTTCGCGGAAGGTCGTCAGCGGTGGTGCACCAAGGTCGGCGCTGGCTTCGATCATCCGCTTGTCGATGCCGTCGAAAATCGACAGAAGGATAAAAAAGCAGAAGGGCAGCGTCACATAGATAAGGCCGACGAAAGCGGCAAACTCCGTGTACATCAGGCTGATCTTGTCAGTGATAAGTCCAGTCGAGAGCAGCGCGTAGCTGAGCAGGCCGTTCTTGGGAAAGAACATCCACCAGCCAAAGATGATCGCAATTTCCGAGATCAGTAGCGGGCAGAGCGCCAGCCCGATGAACAGCAGCCGCCACTTCGACGGCTTTAACCACACCAAAATGGCGAAGCCGTAGCCGATAATGACCGTGGCAAGCGAGGACATCAGCGATAGTTGCACCGTGGTCCAGATGGCGGTCGTAAACAGCGGATTGGCGAACAGATTGCCATAATGCTCGAAGGTGAAGCCCGGCACGTAGAGACGCTGATCAAAGTGCAGATTGAAACTCATCCGCAACATGTAGAGTGTCGGGATGCCGAAGAAGATCAGCACGATCACCAGCGCCGGGGCCATGAGCAGCCAAGGCGCCCGCATCCTGCGCCGGTACTCGCGGGCATGGGCCCGCTGGTAAGAAACCTCGCTCATCGGAACGCCTTCATGTCGGCATTGTTCCAGCCGACGTCGATGATGTCGCCGATTTTATGGCCGATCGATCCGCCGCGATCAGCGAATATTTCCAGCGCGCCCGCCTTGAGGTGATAGCGGTAGACATCGCCGAGGAATTCAATGAAGTGGACCTTCGCCTTCAACCGGTTCGGGAGGCCGATTGCCTCTTCCGCAAGCTTCAACCGTGATGGCCGAATATAGAGCCTCCAATCGCCGTCCGGTGGCCGATCTTGCAAGGCGAGATCGATGCTTTCGCCGGTTTTATCAATGGTCCTCTCGGCCCCGAACTGCACCGCCAGACAGCAGCTTTCGCCGATGAAATTATAGACGAATTCATTAGCTGGCTTGTGGAAGATCGTTTCGGGGCCGCCGATCTGTTCAATGCGGCCCCTGTTCATCACCGCCACACGGCTCGACATGGCCATGGCCTCGCCTTGATCGTGGGTCACGTAGATGGCACTGAATTTCAATTCGTCATGCAGCCGCTTGATCTCGGCGCGCAGTTGCAGCCGCAATGACAGGTCGAGCGATGAGAGCGGTTCGTCAAAAAGCAGGATCGCGGGCCTGACTGCCAGCGACCGGGCCAGTGCGACGCGCTGCTTCTGCCCGCCGGACAATTGCCCCGGATAACGGTCTTCGAATCCTTTCAGCCGCACGATGTCGAGCGACTGGCGGATGCGTTCACCCATCTCGGGCTTCGCCACCTTGCGCATCCGCAGGCCATAGGCCACGTTCTCGGCTACCGTTTTGTGCGGAAACAGCGCGCCCGACTGGAAGATCGTCGCCGTATCGCGCTGGTAGGGCGGAAGGTGATCGATCCTTTCGCCATTTATACGGATGGCTCCGGCATTCAGTTCCTCGAAGCCGCCAATCAGCCGCAATGTCGAGGTCTTGCCCGAGCCGGAAGGCCCCAACAGGGTCACGAACTCGCCCCTGGAGACAGCAAGCGAGACGTTGTCGACCGCCACAATCGTACCGAATGTCCGTCTCACACTCTCGAGTTCGAGCGCCGTTCCCCCTGCCACCTCGTTCATCCTTGCGTAGTTTTCGCAATGGTCTGTTTCATGCGGGCGTCGAGGGTCTCCCAGTTGGCGCCGAAGGTCGTCCACCCGTCAAGGCTGAACAGGCTGAACATGCGCTTCATATCGTCGTTGGACTTGGGATAGTTCGGAAAGTGAGCTGGCGCCGCGAGATCGGAACGCGACATGAAGTCGGCTGCAACATTCAGGAAGTTCTGCTGCGTCTCCTTCTCCATGAGATAGGACATGAAGAGGTCGGCGAGGTCGCTGTGTTTGGTGCCCCTGACCTTCATGAACCAATTGGTATAGGAGGCGGTCCCTTCGCGGGGGATGGCGGCTTCAAACTCCGTGCCGTGGTCCTTGATGAATCCATAGGCGTCAGCGGAATACATCATCGCCACCTGGGCCTCGTCTTGCAGCATCAGATTGGCAAGTTCGGCGCCATCCTTATACCACTTTGCCATCTTCAGTTTTTCGATTTCCAGGAACAGCGGTTCCATCTCTGGCGGGCTCAGGAACACTTCATCAATGCCAGGCTTGGCGTCAGACAGAATTGCCGGGATGCACAAATCCCAGTAGAAGGCCGCGGCGTCCATCGTCGTTTTGCCGAGTACCTTGTCGTCCCAGAAACTCTTCCAGCTATCGGGTTTGAGGCCCGTACTCTTCGCCGTCAGCATCCACAGCGAGCCACCGCCGAAGGGTACGCCAAACTTCTTCGCCTCGCCACGCATGCCGTCGAACCACGGATAGACCGCATCGAAGCCCGTCATCTTGCTGCGATCGGTTTCGAGGAAGATCTTTTCGGCGAGACCTGATGACGTCGTGTATTCATCGGCAATGGTAATGTCGAAAGGCGGGTTGTTGGCTGGTGCCGCAACGATTTGCGACACCATCTGGTCCCAGCCGCCGACCGTCTCGGCCTTGGCGCCGTATCTCGCATTAAAAGGCGCAATGACCGCGTCGCGGAAACTGAGCTCATGATTGCCTGACCACGAGACAATAATCAGCCCCTCGCCTTCGAATGCAGCGCGGGCGGAGGACACAAGCGCTCTCCCGATAATGGCGGGGGCTGCGACGGCCGTCGCTCCCTTGATAACCTGGCGGCGGGTCAATCGCATGGCAGACCTCTTGTGATGATGTGGATTTTTGCCCGCGCATTCCGTTACACGCGGGCTTCAATGAACTTGTGACGGATCAGCCTGCGGTCCGCCCGATCGTCTGCTTCATGCGGTCATCGAAGGCCTGGTAGTTTGCGTTGATCTTATCCCAGCCATCCATGGTGATGATCTGGAACATCTTGTGATAGTCCTCGTTGGATTTCGGATATCCCATTCCCCAATGTGCAGGAACCGCAACATCGGTGCGCGCCATGAATATCATTGATTTTGTAAGGAAGCGGTCCTGGGTTTCCTTTTCCAGCATGTAGTTGAGGAACAAGTCGGCCAAGTCGTTGTGCTTGGTACCGCGCACCTTGAAGTACCAGTCGGCCCAGGCGGAGACGCCTTCCTTGGGCACACCCGCCACATACTCGTCCGGGCTCTGCGTCAGGAAGGTGTAGGCGTCGGAAGAATAACTCATTGCCGCATCGGCTTCCTCCTGGTTGAGGAGGTTGGCCTGCTCGGCGCCATCCTTGTACCACTTGGAGACCTTCAGCTTGTCGAGTTGCGCGAATAGCGCCTCGGCGGTGACCATGCCGTACATTTCGTCGAGGCCGGGAGTGACCTGGCTCATCACTGCGGGCACCGAGAGCGTCCACCACCAGGCGGCACTGTCGGAGGTCACCTTGCCGGCCAGGCGGTCGTCCCACAGCAGGCTCCACGAATTCGGCGCAATGCCGAGTTTCTTGCGCAGCAGCAGCATGCAGGTGCCGCCGCCGAAAGGAACGCCGAATTCTTTCGCCTTGTCAGGCCGGGTTTCATAGAACCACGGATAGACGGCCGAGAGATTGGGGATCTTCGACTTGTCAGTCTTCATGTAGAGGTTTTCGGCAAGGCCCGCCGACGAAATATATTCCTCGGCCACCGTCACATCGAAGGGCGGGTTATTGGCCGGTGCCGCCTTGATCTGGCTGACGATCTGGTCCCAGCCGCCGACCGTCTCCGCCTTGGTGTTGTACTTGGCATTGAACGGATCGATGATCGTTTCGCGGAACACCTGCTCATAATTGCCGGACCAGGAGACGGCGATCAGGCTCTCGCCTTCAAAGGCCGCCTTGGCTGTCGAAATCGCGGCACGGCCAATAATGGCAGGTGCTGCCACGGCGGCCGCCGCCTGCTTGATGAAGCGGCGGCGGCCGGCGTTGATGTTGTTCGTGGGTGCTGTCATGTTGCGGCCCTCCCCGACCTCTTACCGGATCAACGTCCGGAATATTGGATGATTATCTAATATGTGCTTCCCTTCTGTGGTCAAGCGAATATCCTCTAATCTTGGCTGCCATGCGAAGGGCGATCTTGCGATGGGGCCGGCGAGGCCAGCATAAGACAATATGCGAGTGTCCACTCAACACCCGGCGGCAAGTCAACTGCTGCCTGCTATTGCCGTCGCCCTGTGCGGCGCCATGTGGGGCGGTTTCTGGCTGCCGCTGCGTTGGTTCGATACCCAAGGGGTTGGCGGGGGCTGGGTAAGTTTGGTGTTCAATGCCGTGGCGGCGCTCTCCGCGCTTCCATGGCTGGCGCGCCGCAACGCCTGGAATGGTTTTGCCAGCCAGGCGTTGACAGGGCTCCTCCTTGGCAGCGCCTTTTCGCTCTACACCATCAGCCTGGTCTTGACCGATGTGCTCCATGCCATCCTGCTGTTCTATCTGACGCCGGTTTGGAGTACTCTCGCCGGCTGGGTGCTCTTCCGCGAACGAATGAACGTGTCGCGGCTCGCGGCGATTGCTCTCGGTTTCACCGGCATGACCTTCATTCTCGGGGTGAGTGGAGGCCTGCCATTGCCGCGCAATGCAGGAGACTGGATTTCACTCGGCAGCGGCATGCTGTGGGCAGCGGGAACATTGCGCAGTTTTGCCAGACCCTCTGCTGGCATCGCGCTGCCTGTCTTCACTTTCTCCACCGGCGGCCTCGTCTCCTCAGCCCTCATCCTCATGATTGCCGTCAGCCTGTCGATGCCGCTCGCCAACACTGGCAATTTGATCCATTCGCTGCCGTGGGTAATCCTCCTTGCACTGATTATTTTCGTGCCACCCAACTTCCTGGTGTTGTGGGCCGTTCAGCGGATCGATCCTGGCCGGGTCGGCATCCTGCTGATGACGGAGGTTCTCGTGGGCTCGATCACCGCGGCGCTATTTTCTGGAGAGGCCTTCGGCGTGGCCGAACTCGCCGGCACTGTCCTCATTGTCTGCGCCGGCCTGATCGAGATCCTCGGGCGACGCTAGGCCTTGGGGTGCATTTCGTTGCGCGGATCCGGCATGAGTCCCTCAATCCGTACGCCCTTCTGCTCGAGCAGCGGCCGCAGCTCGTCGAAGGTTACCTTGTACCGGTAATAGGGAATGGCCGGCATCATGTGATGGATGAGGTGATAGTTTTGGCCCTGCAACAGAAAATTGGCACCGGGGAAAAGTGAAACCCGCGTGTTGCGGTAGCGCCCGGTCTCGCTGTGGTCATGATGCGGCGTCCAGGTAAAGAACGTCAACATGACCGTCTGGCCAATCAGCCACGGCACGAACCACAGGAAGAGCATCTGCCAGCCATAACCTGCAGCCAGAAGGACGATGACGATGGCCGTGTAGGCCGAGAAGCTCAGGGCTGTGTACAAATATTCGATGCGGGTACAGTTGAAGCGCTGGCAATCGCGGTACTGCTGAGCCGGGTTGAAATAATTCAACAGCGCCACGGGGGCCCGCAGGAAAATCCAGCCAAGGAAGCTGCCCTTGGCATAAATGTCCGGGTCGCTTTCCTCATTGGTGTGGGCGTGATGCTGCATGTGCTGGCGTTTATGCTGGTGGAAGTGGAGCCACAGCGGAACACTGGCGATCAACCCCGTAAGTGTGTCGAGCCAGCGCAGGTTCTTCTGGCGCGAACTGATGTTGGAATGCACCGCCTCGTGCACCACTGTATAGAGCGCATATATGGAGACCGTATTGCCGATGGCCCCGAGCCACATCGGGATGAGACCTGCGACCGTCAAGCCCGTCGACACGATTAACAGTGCGAAGAGTTCCACTTCGAGCAGCAGGGTTCGCCCGCCGAATTCCGGCGTATGCCGGCGCCCGACTACCGCTTCCTGCCTGACCGTTGAAACCATCTTATCCACGACGAGTCTCGCTTGGTCTAACACCAGTATTTTAGATGATCATCCAATTAATTGTTGGCTGGCATCCTGTCAAGGTTCAGCTAAATTCATATTTCCGCTGCGTGCCGGAGCTTGACTTGTATGTCCGGATTTGCCGTTTATGACCGATGCTGAAGAGCGCCTGGTCGAAGAGCTGGTTTGGCCGCCTGGCATCGCGCTATGATTTGCAGGTTGCGCAAATTGCCGGCTGTGCCACGGCGGGAGCGGCATTCTCGCTGGGCATGATGTATGCCGCGCCGGCCGTCGCGGCTCTGATGTCGGGGTACTTTGTTTTCACCATGCTGCTGGTGATGCTGATCGACAAAAATCATTTCATCATCCCCGACATGCTTTCGCTGCCGGCCATTCCACTGGGAATTGCTGCCGCACTTCTGGTGTTTCCGGGACCGCCCGGTGAAATCCTCCTTGATCACGCAGGTGGCGCTGCCATAGCGGGTGGATGCCTCTATGCCATCCGCTATGTCTATGCAGTGGCCCGCCATCGCGAAGGTCTGGGCCTCGGTGATGTCAAGCTGGCCGCAGCAGCGGGCGCCTGGACTGGAATTGCATGGCTGCCCATGGTCTTGCTGCTGGCAACACTCGCAGCCCTGATCGTGGTGGCACTCGCCGCATTGCGGTCAGGGCCACAAAAAATTGCCCTTGCGGCTCGAGTTCCGTTTGGCTGTTTCCTCGCCCCGGCGATTGTCGTGATCTGGCTGTTCAAGGTCTTGCAATAGGGCCGGAGCTTGCCGAGGTGCCAATTTGAATATGGCGCGCGGCGTGGTACTCTGGAATCGTGCAATCATTTCTCGACAAATTGCTGGCGCGCGGCCTGATCACTCCGGAACAGTCGGGGCGCATCGAACGGGCGGCGCGCCAGGACGGCGGCAGTCCGGTGCGGGCGATCAGCCGTCTCGGCTATGTCGACCAGCAGGTGCTGGCCATCGAGCTGTCGCGGCATTTCGACATGCGGCTGATCGATGACCGTGAATGGCCCGACGGGCCAGTGCTGCCCGATTGCATTTCGCCGCGCTTCATGCGCGAACATCGCGTCCTGGCATTACATGCGGAGCCGCTGGCCGTCACCGTGGCGGTCAGCGACCCCGGCGACAAGGCGACACTCGATGCCCTGCGGGTGGCCAGCGGGCGGCGCATCGACATCAGGATCGCCACCGACAGCCAGATCGTATCGCGCATCGAGCGGCTGCTCGATGGCTCCGGCCGTGGCGGCGAACAACAGGCTTTGACGGCACCTGGCAGCACCGGTTCTGAGGAAAGTGCCGAACAGATTACCGACATGGCGCTGGATGCGCCGGTCATCGAACTGGTCAACCGGCTGTTCCGCGAAGCTTCCGCGGCACGCGCCACCGATCTTCATATCGAGCCATCGCGCGGGCGTGTCTCGGTGCGCCGCCGGATCGACGGCATTCTGCAGGAAGCGGGATTTCTGCCGCCCGATCTGGGCCGCGCCACGGTGTCGCGCATCAAGATTCTGACACAGCTCAATATCGCCGAGCGGCGGCTGCCGCAGGACGGCAGGGCGCGCATTTACGCCGACAACCGCGAATATGATATCCGCGTCGCCACCATGCCATCGATCCATGGCGAAAGTATCGCGGTGCGCTTTCTCAGCGCCACCATCCAGGTGCCCGACATGGGCAAGCTTGGAATGAACGCCGCCGACCTGAAACGCCTGAAGGAGCAGGCGGTGCGCGCCAATGGCCTGATCGCCGTGACCGGACCGACGGGCAGCGGCAAGACCACGACGCTGGCGGCGATCCTTGAGTTCCTCAATGTGCCGGCCCGCAAGATCCTGACCATCGAAGACCCGGTCGAATACCAGATGGAGGGTGTGACGCAGATTCAGGTGCATCCTGAAATCGGCCTCACCTTCGCCGCGACCTTGCGCGCCATATTGCGGCACGATCCCAATGTCATCATGGTCGGCGAAATGCGCGACCCCGAGACGGCCCAGATCGGCGTCAACATTGCCTTGGCTGGCCGTCTGGTGCTGACCACGCTGCACACCAATTCGGCGGCGGGTGCCGTGACCCGCCTTCTCGATCTCGATGTTCCGGCGTTTCTCATTGCCTCGACGCTGCGTTGCGTAGTGGCCCAGCGCCTGGTGCGGCGGCTGTGCGTCAACTGCCGCGAGGAATACCGTGAGCAGCCTGCCGTGCTGGCCGAAATCGCGCCGGAAGCCGCAAGCCGCCACACAGAACCCTTGCGGCTGTGGAAAGCCAAGGGCTGCGACCATTGCAACGGGGCTGGCTATCTCGGGCAGGCGGCAATCTTTGAACTGCTGATCGTCGACAACGCCTTGCGGGCTCTCATCAAGCCCGACGCCGATACGGAGAGCATCGCCCGGGCGGCGCGCAAAAGCGGCATGACCACCATGATGGCCGACGGCCTCGCCAAGTGCCTTGAGGGTATTACCACCCTTGAGGAACTGGGCCGCGTGGCCTCGGAAGAATAGAGTGCCGAAATTCCAGTATTCGGCAATCCGTGGCGATGGCGAACGCGTCAACGGAACCATGGAGGGTAGCGACAGGGCCGTGGTGATCGGGCGTCTGGGCGAACAGGGCCTGCACCCGATCGATGTCAGTGCCGCGGGCCAGACGGTTGCGGCGGGGCGCATCTTCAGCCTGGGTGGCGGTGTTGCCAGCCATCGCGACATCACCATGTTCACCCGCGAACTGGCGTGGCTGCTGAAGGCGGGGATGAGTCTGAACCGGGCGCTTGATATTCTGGCGCGCGAATCCTTCGGCACGGCGTTTGCGGCGATCATCGCCACGCTGCGCACCGAAATCCGCAAGGGCCGCAGCTTTCACGAGACCATTGCCGAGACCGGCGTGTTCTCGAATTACTATGTCAGCATGATCGAGGTCGGCGAAGCATCCGGCACTTTGCCCGCGGTGCTGGAGCGCGTCGCCCAGAGCCGCGACCGCGAGCAGAAAATTCGCGGCCGCCTGGTGTCGGCGCTGACCTATCCGTCGCTGCTGGTGGCGCTGGCCTTTGGTGCTGTGACCTTCATCATGGTGTCGGTGGTGCCGAGCATCAAGGACATGATCGTCGGTTCCGGCGCGCCGGTTCCTGACTCTGCCAAATTCGTGATCGGCGTTTCGGACTGGATCATCGCCAATGGCGCGACCGCCGCCATTGCGGTGCCGCTTGGCCTGCTGCTCATCGTGCTGCTGCTGGGCGGAAGTCTGATGCGGCGGGTCATTGTGGCCATTGCCCTGAGGCTGCCGCTGATCGGCGGGCTCATTCGAAAATCCGCCGTGGTGCAATTCTGCCGGGTGCTGGGCACGCTGCTTTCGGCCGGTGTCAGCCTGCCCGACAGTCTGAAGCTCATGCGCCCGTCGACGGCCAACCGGCAGATCTCCGGCGTTCTCGGACAGATGGAGGTGGCGCTGCGCCGCGGCGACGACTTCCTGGCGCCGCTGGAACAGTCGCGGTTTTTTCCGAAGCTTCTGGCACGCATGCTGCGGGTTGGAAATGAAACCGGAAACCTGACGCCAAGCGTGCTGCAAGTGACTGAAATCCTTGAAGATGAACTGGACACCACCATCGACAGAACCTTGACACTGCTGGAGCCCGCAATTATCTTGGCGCTCAGCAGTGTTGTCGCATTCATCATCACGTCGTTGATGGGCGCTATCATCAGTATCAACGACTTGGCGTTGTGATTGAGGCGCATGAACATATGAAATTGCAGCGTATCCGAAAAGGCAAGTTTAGACCGGCGAAAAGCGGCGAGGCCGGTTTCACGCTGGTCGAACTGCTGGTGGTACTGGTGATTCTGGTGCTGCTGGCCAGCATCATCGGCCCGCGGGTGATCGGCTATCTCGGGTCGTCGCGCGGCAAGACGGCGCAAGTGCAGATCGAGGGTCTGGTGACGTCACTCGAACTTTTTCACCTCGACGTCGGCCGTTATCCGACGACGTCGGAGGGCCTCGAAGTCCTGGTCAAGGTTTCGGGAACAATGCCGGGATGGAATGGGCCCTATCTGACCAAGAACACCGTGCCGCCCGATCCCTGGAGCCAGCCCTATCATTATGACTCGCCCGGCAAGAAGAACAGGTTTGATCTCTTTACGCTTGGCCGCGATGGCAAAGAAGGCGGCACCAATGAGGACGCCGATATCTGGAACTGATCGGGCGCCAGTATCGGCCGGCTTCACGCTGGTCGAATTGCTGGCCGTGCTGGCGATCTTGGCGCTGGCCGCCACGGCGTTCTCTTACGGCGGAAGAGCGCCACTTGAATCAGCACGCTTCAGGGCGCTGATGGTCAAGACCACGGCTGCACTGATTGAAAGCCACGGCGACGCCATCCGGCGCGGCGAGGAAAGTGTTTTCGTCATCGATGTCAACCGCCGCAGCATGGGCGATCCCCGGCAGGGCGTGGTGCTGCAATTGCCGGCGGGCGTCGATATCACGGCTACCGTGGCCGGTTCGGAAAAATATGCCGACGGCAGGGCGGGCATCAGGTTCTATCCGGCGGGAACCTCGAGCGGCGGCAATCTCAATTTCAAATTCCGCAATCAAGTTTACGAAATCCGCGTGAACTGGCTGACTGGCAATGTCACAACCCACCGCGGCTGAACAGCAAACATCCGCCGGTTTCTCGCTGGTCGAGGTGATATGCGCGCTGGCCATCACCGCCATGGCGCTGGTTGTCCTGTTCCGCGGGCTTGGCAGTTCACGGCTCGCCGCAAGTTATCTCGAAGCCCATCTCGGGGCGCGCGTCGTCGCCCAGTCCATTCTGGAGGATGAGTTGCACGCCACCGGCGCCTCCGCCTTCAACCGGGCGGGCGATACCGGGATGTACCACTGGACGCTCAGTTCCGAACCGGTGGCGATTGATGCCGTCAGCAAATTACCGGCACCCTTCCGGCTGTACAGGCTGTCCGTCCAGATCAATTGGGAGCCGCGCGGCAGCTTTGTGCTCGATACGCTCAAGGTTGGAAAATAGGCGATGCGGCCTCACCCGGTTTCCAGCCAATCCGAAAGCGGCTTCACGCTTCTCGAGATTCTTGT
>JBKJQD010000350.1:0-8202 GCA_046594125.1 Aestuariivirga sp. | reverse complement strand
TTTCATCGAGAATGTGAATCTTCGCCGGCCGGTTGCCGCCGCTGCCGAACATCTCATGCATCGACAGCACCGCGTCATTGGACGGGTGATAAGCATAATGCGATGTCGGGCGGTAAACCACCTTGCGGCCGTCGCGCAGCGTATAATAATCGGCAATCGAAATCGCTTCGTTGTGGGTGACGAGGAAGCCGATCTGCGCGCCAGCCGACGGCACCCAGGTCCTGACCCGCGTGTCGGCACCGGGCCGTTCGAGATAGATGGCGCAGCCGCTGCCGGTCTTGTGCTTGCGTCCGTCGCGAGGCATTTTCTTCTCGTGAGTGCCCCAGCCCAGCTCGGCCGGCTGCAATCCTTCGGAGATGAAACCTTCGACCGACCAGGTGTTGATGAAAGTGTCGAGCGGCTTGGGATTGCGGGCCCGCTGCGTATCACGCTCGGCGATATGGACACCCTTGATGCCAACCCGCTTCATCAGCCTGGCCCAGCCTTCACGGTTTTGCGGAACGCTGATCTTGAGGTTGAGATCGGCGGCGATATTGAGCAGCGCCTGCTTGACGAACCACGACACCATGCCGGGATTGGCGCCGCAACACGACACGGCGGTGGCGCCCTTGCCCAGTTCGGCCTTCAGCTTCAGCATGCGCTCGCGCAGCACGTAATTGGTGCGCGCACCATTGTCGAGCTTGGTGTTATAATAGATGCCGGGCCACGGCTCGATCACCGTGTCGATGTAAAGGGCGCCGCATTCCCGCGCCAGCCGCATGATGTCGACGGAGCCGACGTCGACCGACAGGTTGACGACGAAGGCGGGCGTGGGACCAGCCATCAGCAGCGGCTTCAGCACTTGGCTGAAGTTCTCGGGCGTGATTGCCTGTTGGACAAAAGCGACGCCCTGTTTCTCGGCCAGGTGGCTCCACGACGCATCCGGATCGATGACGGTGATCTGGCTCTTGTCACATTTGATGTGGCGCAGGATCAGCGGCAGCGTTCCCCGGCCGATCGAGCCGAAGCCGATCATTACAATGGGGCCGGTCCAGGTGGCGTGCACGGGCCAGGTGGTCATTTCATCGGAACTCCTGTGTTTGGTCAAAACGCCTGTGCTCTTAGCGGAAGCATATGTCATGTCATAGCGGAATTTGACGGAAGTTGTAACGTGAAAATAGTCCTATCGTATTTCGTGCTTCTGCTCATGGTTGTGGCGGCACCGCCAGCGCGCGCGGCAACACATCCCTTTCCCACCCATGCCGTCTATGCGGCGGACGTGATCCGGCCCACGAATGTCAGCCAGGCGGCGATGGACAGTCTCATCATCAGTTACTACGCCACATGGAAAGTAAACTACCTGCGAAATGCCGGCGGCAACTACTGGGTGAAGTACGACGCGACTAACACCACCGCCTCCGAGGCCCATGGCTACGGCATGGTGCTGGCCGCCTACATGGCCGACAAGGCGGTGGTCAACTCGATGCTGCGCTACGTCACGGCGCCGGGGAAAGATGGGTCCTCCGCTTTCGCGGAGGATGACGGAACGGGAGGGCGTATCCGCCATGGGTCAAACTTAAGGTACGTTTGCTTTATTGGCATATTTCCATGTCTCCCAGTTCACTCGGGCCAGTTTATATGCGTCGATCACCGATATGCCATAGATGAAAATGCCGCCCGCATGGCGCGCGAAGAAACTCGCGTGCTCCGGCATGATGCGCAGGCTGACCCAACCGAGGATCAGCGTGAAGAACAGGAACATCAATCCGCGCTGGGCCTTGCCTTGCAGCACATGGCCAGCCCCCGGCAACACCAAGGCCGCCGCCAGAACAACATAGGGGTGACGCGGCTTGTCCGTCATGTTGAGGTGCTCCGCCAGTTCTCGATATCGCCGCGCAAGGCGATCAGCCGGTCGAGAATATCCTTGAGGAGGGCCGGATCAAGCGCCATCGCGCCGAAATCCGCCTGCCGGAAAACTCCATAGCGGGCGCGGTCGGCCTCGGCCATCTGGATTACCATGCGGATTCCCTTGGGCGAAATCAGCAGCTCCTTGCCGCGCGGCGCGAAGAGCGCTTCCAGATGCGCGGCAACGACATGGGCGGGGAGCAGGTGATCGGGATCGTCGGTACGCACCACCGCGTGCTCGGGAAAATCCGGGGGCCGCCCGATGGTCACCGGCAAATGATCGAAATTGGAAAACGTGGTGGGCCCGGTTGGCCGCATCATCAGGTCGAAGGTGGCCTTGAGCGGCAAGGGTTCGGGGATCGTCACCATCAGCCACAGGCTCGGCAACTTGCGCACCGCCAATGTGTCGGTGACGGTTTGCACTTGCACCGGAAGGCCTTGGTAGCGCCCGGTCAGGAGGTGCGAGCCGGCGGTCAAATCAGCTTCGATGTGAGCATCCGCCAATAGTCCGGTTGCTCCGCCAAAGAACTCCAGCGGCGCGGCTTGGCGTTTGGCTCGCGCAACGCGAAAACGGCGGATGGCGAATACCGAAAAAGCAATTACCGCCAGGATACTGAAAATGTTCTGCCACATGCTTTCACAAGAATATGGCCCGCCTTGTCGGCGGGCCATAACCTAAATTGACATTGTTGCCTTCAGTAGCCCTTGGGCTTTGGCCACGGCATGGTGAACTGGTCGCCGCGCCGCACATACTGGTAGCGGTAGAAGTGGAACCACAGCGACATGATGATGTAGAAGACCACCATCGCCGTCAGCTGGGCGCCATAGCCCAGGAAGATTGCGAAGTAGGTCACCACACAAAGCACGAACAGCACGATCGCCGGCAGCGGATGGAACGGATGGGTGTAGCCGCGCCGGATGCTGCCAAGCGGCCATTTGTTGCGGAACATCACGACATTGATGCTCATGAAAGTGTACTGCAGAACGCCCGAGAGGATCGAGAAGGTGATCGCCTGGCCGAGATTGGCAATGAACGCGAAGGCCAGAGCAATCGGCACCAGGAACACAATCGACCGGTAAGGCGTCCGGTACTTGGGATGCACCGCCGAGAACCACGTCGGCAGATAACGGTCGCGGCCAAGTGAGAACCAGGCGCGTGCCGCATCATTGATGCAGCCGTTGGCGGATGCCAGTGCGGCGAGGACGGTAGCAACGAACATCATCGTTTCCAAGCCTTTGCTGCCCGTCAGTTTGCCGGCATCGAGCAGCGGGTAATAAGTAAAGCCCAAATACTGCCAGGGCATCAGCGACGAGCAGATGTACCAGGTGAGTGAGGCACCGATCAGCAAGGTGATCATTCCCGCCATCGTGCCATAGGGCAGTGAGCGGGCCGGTGAGCGCACTTCCTCGGCGGCCTGTGTGGTGCCCTCGATGCCAAGATAATACCAGATGCCCCAATGGAAAGCCGCAACCACGCCAATCCATCCGTAGGGCAAGGCGTTGTCCGGCGTCACCATGTCGCCAAGTTTCAGTACGGCGCCCTGGCTCCAGGGCTGAACCGAGAAGAACAGAACGATGATGGCCAAATAGGCGATGCCGGTGATGACGAAATTGACGTTCAGCGTCATCAGCACGCCGCGGTAATTGAGCGCGGCGAGAACGACGATGACCGTGGCGATCAAGCCCTTGTAGTGCCAGTCGCCAAAGCCTTCACCGGCATAGGATTTGACCGTGTCGGCGATCAATATGGCGTTGGAGACTTCAAGCATTGTGTAGGCAAAGACCAGATAGAGCGCCACGTTGAAGGCCATCAAGGGGCCGACGATGTGCTTTGCCTGGGCGTATTGGCCGCCAGCCGCCGCGACCGTTGATGTCACTTCCGAATCGATCATGGCGACGGAGGTGTAGAGAAGGCCGACGACCCAGCAGATGATCAAGGCCGCGAGGGTTCCGCCCTTGTCGGCCGCGAAGTTCCAGCCGGTGTATTCGCCCACCAGCACGATGCCGACGCCAAGCGCCCAAACATGGGCGGGACCCAAGACGCGCAGGAGCGAGACTCTTTTTACCGGGGCCGGGGAGGCCGTTTCAGCTTTTGCCATTGATGCCTCCTCAGACCTTGTGTTTTTCGGACACGGCTTCTATCTCGCCTTCGCGCGATGAAGTCAGCGTTGCTTCGGAATAGGACGTATCGGTCTTGAACCAGTCATAGACCATCCACAACGCCAGAGCCGCGGAGAGCGCCCAGCCAATGTTGGCAACTGTCATCCACATGATTGCCTCTCCTTATTTGCCGTTGAATTTTTCGTCGATCACTTCACGGTATTCCTTGTCCGAAGCCTTGAAGAGGAAGACGAAGTAACCGATCAGAACCGCGCTCATGATGACGAGCTGGAGCCAGTCGATTGTGTAGTCGAACTTGTTCTGGATGATGTCATGGGCGGCGGCGGCATCGGCATAGCCGAGCTTGACCCATTGTTCGACCTGCACCGGCGTTTGTCCGAGCGCCTCCCAGGTCGGGTTTTCGATTTTCACGATGGACCTGGATACGCCTGCCCATTGGGCTTGCAAGGGCAGCCAGAGGGCCAGAAAAATTGCCACAACGACGCAAGCGATGTCAAACCACTGCATCGCTTTTGATTGTTCGGGTGGAGTGTATTTTGCCATGATCTGCCCCTATTTCCGCTCTTTGGCGGCGTCGAGATGCTGGATGTCGAGGCCGTAGATGAATTCCTTGTCCTCGGCATAGTGACTGAGCATGGCGGTGATCGAGGCGGTGTTGAAGATCAGCACGGCGCCCGCCGCCACGGCGACGATGAACTTGACACCAGCGTCCGGGATATAAGGCCAGGACATGATCAGCACGAAGAGAACAGTGATCCACAAAAGCGCAACCAGAAGCCATGCCCCGCGCACGTCGCCACGGTACATGGTCTCAATCCTTTGATTGAGGTCAGACATCGTATTCCTCCCGCAGGCCCGCCTTTTTCCCCGCAGCGCGCGCCAGCCCCTGTTGAGTCGTTTTTCTGCCGGGCAACTTTATTTGATGACAGGAAACATTGGCCGGGCGCGAAAGTCAAGAAACCAATGCCGGCTTCCGGTGGCTGGAGTGAAGGAAATCATGTCCTTGCGTCTCATTTGGCTGGCGTGTTAGCCTTCACCGCAGGGGCCTTCGATCCGGAAACCGCGCGCTGACAGCCGCGCACCGGAAGCAGCGGGGACACGCGCATGACGGCCGCCTATCCAGTTTGCCATGCCCGCCGGTGCCGGTTTGTTGCTGTTTGCGCTATCAACTGGAGCAAGACATGGCCACGCTGACCGTTGCGACCACCACCAATTTTTCCAATACCGTCTTTTCGCCCGAGGTGACGCTCATCGATTTCACCAATGCCGCGGCAACCGATGTCACCGCGACCTTCGCGGCCGGGCAATTCAACGACATCAACATCTCGAAGACCGTGGCGATTGATGGTTCGGTGGGCGTCAATCATATGGTGATCGGCATGCGGGCTGTTCTGGCGTTTGACATGTCGGGCATGGTCTTCACCAACTGGGCGAGTTTCACCGACACCATCACAATCCAGGGCGGCGCCGGCAACAACAACCTCACTGGCAGCACCCAGCGCGACACCATCAACGGCGGCGACGGCAGCGATACCATTCGCGGCCTCGGGAATTCCGACATCCTGAATGGCGACGCGGGCCTCGACACATTCCTTTACAAAACCGGCGACGTCATTTCCACCGATGTCATCGACGGCGGCGCCGATGCCGACACCATCAAGATCGACGGCACCGGAACTTTCGATTTCAATTCGGCAACGATCACGGCGGTCGAAAAACTACTGTACGCCAACTCACTGACATCGGCACTCGTCAAATTGAATACCGGCGACTTTGGCGCAGGCAAGCTGCAAACCGTCACCGGCAATGCCAGCGTCAACGCGCTGGATCTTATAGGCGGCCCGGTGAATCTTACGACCATCGCCTTCAACAGCTGGACTGATGTCACCGACACGATTACCGTCCGGGCGACTTTTGATGGCAATTACACTGGCACCAATTTTGCCGAGACATTCCAGGACCAGGGCGCCGCCGTGGTTTTCAACGGACAGGGCGGTGACGATACATTCCGCTATTTTATAAACAACAGCATATCGTTTTCGGGCGATTCGCTTATCGGAGGTCTCGGCACCGACACGCTCACTCTCCAATCCTTCTCTGGCGGACTGGATCTGCGCCAGGCCAATTCGATCAGTGGGATTGAACGACTGGAGATCACCGAAGCAAACTTTGGCTTCGCCTCTATCGGCTTTAGCCAGATCACCGGTTTCCTCGCGGTCGACAACCAGGACCCGTTCTTCACGTTGAAAGTGGCGGCCCAGACCGGGACTAACCCCGAAAACGTGGACCTGACGGCTATTGCCTTTACGGGCTTCGACGTGGCCGGCTCCCATCTTGAGATTACCGGCAACTCCGGAGCCAATACCATCACCGGTGGAACGGTGGGTGAGACAATCAGCAGCTTGACCGGCAATGACACGGTTCAAGGCGGTGCCGGTGCCGACACCATGGACGGCGGCGGCGACACCGATACCCTGACCTATGCCGCCTCGGCACTGGGCGTGAAAGTCACCTTGGGCTCCGGCGTGGGCACGGGCGGCGATGCAGCCGGCGATACCAATGTCAATTTCGAGAACCTGACTGGCAGCAGCAGGGCCGACACACTCAATGGCGACGGCAATGCCAATGTGATCACTGGCGGCAATGGCAATGACAAAATCACAGCCGGTGCGGGCGGCGATAATCTTGATGGCGGCGATGGCTTGGATACCTTGAACTATGGTAACTCGATTGGCGCGGTAACTGTCGATCTCGCATTGAACACAGCATCAGGCGGTGATGCCGACAGCGATACCTTCAGCAATTTTGAAAACCTGTTCGGCAGCGCCCAGGCTGACACGCTGGGCGGTTCCGTTCTGGCCAATGTCCTCAAAGGCCAGGCCGGTGGCGACACCATCAACGGCAACGCCGGCAATGACACCATCACTGGCGGTGCCGGTCAGGACGATCTTGCCGGCGGTGCCGATGGCGATATTTTCGTTTATGAGAAGATCAACGACAGCAAGGCGGGCATTGCGCTGCGCGACATCATCACTGATTTCACTCAAGGCAGCGACAAGCTCAATCTCACGGCAATCGACGCCAACACCGGCGGCGGCACCGCCAATGATGCCTTCATCCTGGTCACTGGCGAGGGCAGCCCCTTCAGCGGTGCGGCTGGCGAAATCCGCTTCGCCTTCCAGGGCGCCAACACCCTGATCCTCATCAACACCGATGCCGGATTGGCTGCCAACATGCACATCCTGCTGAACGGCCACATCACCCTGACGGGAGCTGACTTTAATTTGTAGAGTTCAGTCCGGCTCCAGCCAATTCACGGCTTGACGTCAAACACGAAGAGCCTGCCGCTCATGGCCGGGCCGTCTTCGTCGGGCGCGGCGCTGACGCCTCGGGTGGCGCCACCTTCAACAGCACCCAGGAGAGCCGACAGGCGGTTGCTCTTGCCGCACGTGCTTGGTTCTTCGATGCCGCGGGTCTGCTGCATGGCGGTGAGAATTGGTTGCGTGAGGGCGCAGAGTTTTGGGCGCCTGGTGGGTGGCGTCCTTGGGCACGGCGAGCACCACGAAATTCTCGGCACCCGTTGAAGATGGTTTGTTGGCCTTCTCGTCCCAGGTGTCGATCCAGAACTTGAAGGCCAGCGTCTTGCCGGTGCCGGCGGGCAAGGGCCGCACGCAGCCGGTGTTGGCGGATTTGCGCGGCAGGGCCGCCACACCACCCAGGGCATCGACGTAAAATCCGGCGATATAACAATCCTGGCCGCTGTCGTTGCTGACTTCGATGTCAACGAAATCGCAATTACCCGCAGCCGATGGCAGCAGTGGCGCCAATGGCGTAGCCTGAGCCTGTGGCGGTGGCTCGGAACCCTGACAGGCGCCCTTGGCATCCTGACCCGGAATGTGGGAAATCGTCGCCTTGGTGACGATACCATCATCAGCACCGGCTCCGGCACCAAGCGCGTTGGCGACGCGCAAGAGTTTCGAAGCCCGCGCCAGACTCCACACCGCCGTCTTGAGTCCGGCGGACAGCGTCTCGGGATAGGTGTCAAGGGCCAGCGAGGGCGTCTCGTCATAGGCGCCGGGGTTTGTCACCCAGGGCCGGCCGGGGCGGACGATCCACAGACGCTTGTCCTTCACCCGCAGCAGGAGATCGGCGTCGGGGTTGCCGGGGGCGCCCAGCGCCGTACCGCCCTCGGCAAAG
>JBKJQD010000345.1:0-3828 GCA_046594125.1 Aestuariivirga sp. | reverse complement strand
GTCAAGGCAGACGCCTTCGATCGGCTTTTCCGACGCGGTGGCGATGATCGCCGCCATCAATGCGGCAGGCCGTCCCGCCCTGGTGCGCGCCCTGTGGAACGACCCGGCCATTCCCGGCCAGGCGCTGGATGCCGGAGCCTGCGCGGTGATTTCGCCGATGATCAACAGCCGCGTGCAAGCGGAAGCGCTGGTCAAGGCCGCCAAGTATCCGCCGATGGGCGGGCGCAGTTGGGGCGGTTACACCGCACTTCAGGCCTCGGGGCTTACGCCTGCGGAATATCTGAAACAGGCCAACCGCATGACCATGGTGTTTGCCATGATCGAGACGGTGGAAGCTCTTGAAAACGTCGAAGACATTGCCGCAACCCCCGGACTTGACGGAGTTTTTGTCGGTCCGAGCGACTTGTCCATCACCCTGTCGAAGGGCGCCGGGATCGACCGCACCGGACCCGCCACACTGGCGGCCATGACGCGCATCGCAGTTGCGGCCCGAAAAAATGGCCTGGTCGCCGGGGCTTTCGCTGGCAATCCCGAGGCGGTCAAGAGTTACCAGGCCATCGGCTTTTCCTTCTTCGCAGCCGCCGTCGATGTCGATCTACTGCAAGCGGGTGCGGTGGCGTGGATGAAGACCTTCAGCGGCGTTTGACGCAGGGCGCAATTCAGGCAAGACTGCAATCATGGACCAGCGCGCCCCCCTGATCACCGGCCATGAGGCCATTCTCGACCGGCTGGTGGACATTGCCCTAGCGGCTGGTCCCTTGGCGGCGCAGACCGACAAGTATTTCACCAATACCCACCGCATTGTGTCGGCGCATGGCGACTCGCGCGTTACCTTCGCCATCTTCATGCGGCGGCGCGTGGTGGCGGCGTTTGAACCGTGCATCCGGCTGATCAAGCGCTTCGTGCCCGACGCCGAGATCAAGCACTACTATCACGAGGGCGACGTGGTGCCGTCGGAAAGCAAGATGCTGGAAATCACCGGCTCCATGGCCAGGCTGTCGGAGGTCGAGACCCTGCTGTTGCAGAAGATCGGCTTTCCCTGCGTTTCGGCCAACAATGCCTATGAGATGTGCCGGGCCATGCCGGGTTCGGCCTTCATGGACATGCATGCCAGGCACGGCAGCGGGCCGGAAATGAACATTCTCGCCGCCTATGGCGCGGCGGTGGGCAGTGCCGCGGCGAAGCGGGCCGATCCGTCGGTCAAGGGCTTCGTCGGTTCGTCGCAGGATTTGACGGCACCATTTTTCGGGGCCAAGGGCGGCATGGGCACCATGCCCCATGCGCTGGTGGGCTATACCGGCGGCGACGTGCTGGCGGCGATGAAGCTGTTTGCCGAAACCATCCCCGAGGCCAAAACGCTGACCGCGCTGGTTGATTACACCGGCGAGGAAGTCACCGATTCGCTGCGCTGCGCGCGCTGGTTCTACGAGGATGCGAAGCTTCAGAATGCGGCCAAGATTTTCGGCATCCGGCTTGACACCCACGGCGGACGTTTCGCCGAGGGCCTCGATTACGAGAAATCGGTGGAGACCGTCGGCCATTGGCTGGGCGTCCACGGCGAATACAATATCGTCGAGCAGGTTCTGGGCGGCCGGGCTTTCCAACTTGGTCCCAACAATATCCTGGTCGACAAAGTGCGCCGCATCCTGTTTGGCAAGGGCGTGTCGGTGGCAGCCATTATCCATGTGCGCCGGGCGCTCGACAAGGCGGGCTACAAGGACGCGCAGATCGTCGGTTCCTCCGGCTTTGATCCGCAGAAGTGCCAGATCATGGGAGCGGCACGGGCGCCGCTCGACATGGTGGGCACCGGAAGTTTTCTTCCCGCGACGTTAACCGAGACTTATGCCACCGCCGATATTATCGCCTATGACGGGGTGCGGCGGGTCAAGGTCGGGCGGGAGTTTCTGTTCGATCAGGGGTAAGGAAGCGATGAAGAGAATATTTTTGGCGGTGATCGGCGTTGTGCTGGCCTGCCTGATGCTGGCCGGAATGGCCGAGGCCAGCGTCAAGAAGAAGGTTCCGCCGGTCGTCGAGATTTGGGTGGATATATCCAGCCAGGCGATGGCGGTCGATGTTGATGGCTGGCCCTATGCCCGCTGGAAGGTGTCGACGGCGCGCGACGGCTACTACACGCCGCGCGGATCGTGGCGTCCGTTCCTCCTCAAGAAAATCCACTACTCGCGCAAATACGACAATTCGCCGATGCCGAACTCGATTTTCTTCCACGGCGGCTATGCCATCCATGCCACCGGCTATATCAAGTCGCTCGGGCGGCCCGCTTCCCATGGCTGCATCCGCCTGCATCCGCGGAATGCGCTGAGGCTTTACGGCCTGGTGCAGAAATACGGCCTCAGGGCGACACGAATTTCCATCAACAACTGATGTGGCGCGGGTCCAAGGTGACTCGGGACGGCGAACTTCAACGCTTGCTCGATCTGCTTGAAGCAGCCGTCACTGCTGGAGCCCAATGCGATGAGACGCGGGTAACCGGCCGGACGATCTTTTCAGCGCTCAGCCGCCGTGCTGGACCGGTTTCATCCGCCAGTCCGCAAGCCTTGCCGGTTTGCGCCCTTCTGCCGGGCGCAATCGAATTGGCCAAAGCCAGCCCGGTGGCGGCGCTGGCGGCAGCTCTCGCGGCCATCGCACCTCGTCTGGTGTGGTCAAGGCGGCATAATTCCGATCCGCGGATGGTACCCTTCCATCACGGCCATGCCAACGCGAGGATCGTCGGACCCGGCGGACTTGAACTGCGCGAGGACGTGTGGATTGGCGCCAGTCTCATGGCGCCCAATGTCCTCTACGTTGATCACGACCACCCGCCCGAGGAAGTCTATGTGGCGCTGACCCCCGGCGAATGGTGGAACGCGGCGATGGACTGGACAGCGCCCGGCATCGGCGGCACCATCTACAATCCACCGGGCATCCTGCACAGCATGCGCTCCGGGGAGCACCCGTTCCTGGCGCTATGGCTTTTGCCGATCTCGAATGATGGCGGGATATGACCTCCGTGCTGGTGCAAACGCGCGCCAGAGGTATCGATCATTTGCATCGCCGCATCATGAGCAGCGGCCTGATGGCCGTCCATTGATAGTCACTAAGTTCATGGTGCATGATTCGAAGTTCCGCTTTTGAGAGCTGGACTCACATCCATGCCGACGGCATCAATACGCAATTTCCGCAGATGGCAGGAAAGCGAACTATAAGGCGAGTAGCTGTGTTCGCCGCAGACATTGACAACCACTCGCTGCTTGCTCGGTTTTATCGATTTGCCGGGGGATGGCCTGGAACTCTGGCTTGCGGTAACATTCCAGTTTAAGCATGTGAACTCTAACGAGGCATATGGATTTGGAACGCCGGTTGGTCGCCATCCTTGTAGCCGACGTCGTTGGCTATAGCCGCCTCATGGGCGAAGACGAGGCCGGCACGCTTGAGCGCCTGAAAGTCTACCGCCGCGACGTCATCGACCCGGCTATCACCAGGTTCCATGGCCGCATCATCAAACTGATGGGAGATGGAGCACTCGTCGAATTCGCCAGCGTGGTCGATGCCGTCGAGTGCGCGGCGGCCATTCAGCGCGCCGCAATCGCCCCCGGGATCGATTCTACCGCTGCGCGCCGCATCCAGTTGCGCATCGGCATCAACCTCGGCGACGTCATCGTCGAAGGCAACGATCTCTATGGCGACGGCGTCAACGTCGCGGCCCGGCTTGAGGCCATGGCGGATCCTGGCGGTATTTGCGTTTCCGGCACCGCCTACGACCACGCCGTCCACAAAGCGGGTGTTGGCTTCGAAAGCCTGGGCGAGTTACGTCTCAAGAACATTCCCGAT
>JBKJQD010000248.1:0-5246 GCA_046594125.1 Aestuariivirga sp. | reverse complement strand
GTTCCACGGCGCCGGGAATTGACGCCAGCGCAGCACTAACGGTCATCTCCTCTCGAGTGGGTTGAGCCCGGGCCATGGCCGATTACGCCCGGTTTGACCGGCTCATCACATAGACCGCGACAACGATCAGCGCTCCCTTGAAAAGCTGCTGAACGAACGGGTCGACGCCGGTGAGGTTGAGGATATTGGCGAGGATTCCAATAATCAGTGTACCAATGAATGTCCCGAAAACCGAACCCTTGCCACCGAACAGCGACGTTCCGCCAACAACGACCGCCGCGATGGCGTCGAGTTCGTATCCCTGGCCGGCAATAGGAGTTCCGACGCTGAGCTGGGACGCGTAGACCAACCCGGCGAGTCCGGCGAGAAAGCCGCTGATGACATAGACCAGCAGTTTGTAACGCTGCACCGGCACGCCCGACAGCCGCGCCGCATCTTCATTGGAACCGATCGCGTAAACGCTCCGGCCATAGGGCGTAAGCCGCAACACGACGGCGCTCACGACCAATGTCGCGATCAAAAACAGGGCGGGAATGGGCATGCCGAAGATATAGCCGTTGCCGACGTCGTAGAAGTTTTCGTTGATGATGGGGATTGGCATTCCGCCCGTGTGAATGAAAGCAATACCGCGGGCGAATGACAGCATGCCCAGCGTCATGATGAAAGCGGGGATGCGCGCATAAGCAATGCCAACGCCATTTATGGCGCCCGCAGCCACGGCAGCGAGAAGACCCAGCGGAATCGCGACCGCCATGCTCTGAGTTTCGAGGAGCGATGCATAGAACACCACCGACACGCCTAGAATGGCACCGATCGAAAGGTCGATGCCGGCCGTCAGAATGACGAAAGTCTGACCGACGGCGAGGATGCCGACAATCGCCACCTGACGGAGGATGTTCAGGAGATTGGGGACGGTGAGAAACCGATCGGAGACGAAAGACGCGACAATGATGAGCAGCACCAGGGCCAGAACCACGCCAAATTCCTGGCGGGCAAGCATGTTCCTTGCCCAACCGTAACGTCTCAATGCGACGGGTGTTTTGTCAGGGTGATCAGGCAAGGGCGGCGGCTCGCATGATGGTGGTTTCGCTTGCCGATTCACGCGGCAAAACGGTCGCTACCCGGCCGCGCCGCAGGACGACGACGCGATCAGAGAGGCGGAGTATTTCCTCCATTTCGGACGAGATCAATAAAATTGCGATGCCCTGCGCAACGAGTTTCTCGATGAAGGCGTAGATTTCCTGCTTGGCGCCGATATCCACGCCACGTGTCGGCTCGTCTAAGATCAGAATCCGGGGCTCGACTGCCAGCGCGCGGCCGATCAGCACTTTCTGCTGGTTGCCGCCACTGAGGTTGCGGATCTCCATGCTCATCGCCCCCAGCCTTATATCCAGGCGCTGGATCATGTTGCGGACAAAGGCGCGCTCCTGGCCGAGTCGCAGAAAAGGGAAGCGATAAAAGCGGTTGAGGCTGGAGATCGTCATGTTTTCCCGGACGGGCCGGTTCGGCAGCAGCCCGAACGCCTTGCGATCCTCGCTGACATAGGCGATGCCAAGCCGCGCGGCCGCGTTGGGATTTGGAATTCGAACGCTCTGGCCGAACACTCTTATCTCGCCGGTGGAGGGGCGGGACACGCCGAGAATGGCCTGGGCGATTTCGGATCGGCCCGCGCCCACGAGCCCCGCCAGGCCGACTATCTCGCCTTCCCGCAAGGTGAAAGAAACATCCGCGAATTGCCCAGGAACAGACAGCCCCTCAAGTTCGAGGGCTGGCTTTCCGGAATTGCGTTGATGTGCGGAATGGGGCGGAAAATCGCGCCCGATCATCCGCCTCACGAGCCAGTCCTGGTCGATGTCGCAGACAAACTCCGACCCCGTCAGCTTGCCGTCCCGCAAGACGGTAACCCGATCGGCGATCTGGAATATCTCTTCCAAATGATGCGATATGTACACTATGCCGATGCCCTGCTGACGCAATCTGGCGATGACTGTGAAAAGTGTCTTGACCCGGTCCTGATCCAGAACAGCGGTAGGTTCGTCAAGAATGAGAATTCTGGCCTCGACCGAGAGCGCTTTTGCGATCTCCACCATTTGCTGCTGGGCGATGCTGAGTTCTCCCACCGGACGGCCGGCCTCCACCTCGACCGACAGCCGCCCCAGCAACTGCTCGGTGCGTTGTCGCATGTGGCGGCGATTGATGGCTCCGTACCGGGTCGGAAAGTGCCCGAGAAAGATGTTCTCTTCGGTGGAGAGATGCTTCGCCAACGACAGTTCTTGATGGATTGCAACTATTCCGCTGGCCAGGGCCTCGCGCGGGGATCTCAGCCGCTTCTCGATTCCATCAAGAAACAGTTCGCCCCGGTCGGCGGGGTAAACGCCGCCTAGGATCTTGATGAGCGTCGATTTGCCGGCGCCGTTTTCGCCGACAACGGCGTGAACCTCGCCAGGACGAATGGCGAGGCTCACATCGCTGAGGACGAGGTTGCCTTCGAAAGACTTCGAAAGTTTCCGCGCTTCGAGCAGCGGCTGCTTCAATTCGACAGCAGCATCCGCGCTTGAGGACATGGACTGTCAGGCGCCCGCGTCAGGGTTACTTCTTGCACGGATCGGGTGTGGGCTCGAAATCGCCCCATCCACGTCCAATCCATTCGTCGGCATTCTCCGGCACGACCGCGGGTGAATCCGGAAGAACGAGCTGGTAGCCCGCATTCTGATATTCTTGGCGGTTGGGAATTTCCTTCTTCATCAAGGTGTAGATCACCGCGCGCAGGCCGATGTCGCCGATGAAGGGCGTGTAGTTGCCGTCAGCCCCGAACGTTCCGGCCTTCACCGATTTGAAACCGGCATTGGAGCCATCGAACGTGTAGTGGCGGATTCCCTCAGCACAGCGATTGGCGCGGGAGATGGCGAGCTGGGCGCCCCAGGACGATTCCTCGGCATGCGAGAACACCGCGTTGATGTCCGGGTGAGCCGTAAGCCAGTCTTCCATCAGCTTGACCGCCGGTTCGCGGATCCACTGCCCGTCGCCCTTTACCAGAACCTTGATGTCGGGATATTTGGCCAGGACATTCTGCATCCCCTTGTCGCGATCGACCGCGGGCGAGGATCCCTGCAGTCCCGTGATCACCACAATATTTCCCTTACCGCCGAGATCCTTCGCCATACGCTCGGCTACCTTCTCGGCCATGGTCACGTTGCTCTGGCCGATGAATAGCGTCTTTTCCGAGGATACGTCGCGGTCGAGCAGAACCAGCGGGAGCCCCGCATCCATCACCGCGCGGGCGGCTGGTACAAGCCCCGCGGATTCCACCGGACTCATCACCACGCCATCAACACCACGCGCCAGAAGATCGCGAACGTCGTTGCTCTGCTTGGCAACGTCGACATTGCCGTCGAGAACGACCAGCGACACGTTGGGATGCCGGCAGGCTTCGGCCTGAATCGCCTCCAGCATCGAGATACGCCAAGGATGATTGAAGCCGGTCTGCGAGAAGCCGATCGTCAGGGCGCGTTCCTTGCCATCAATCATGACAGGCCCGGCATCGAGAGGCAAAATATCGGTGAAGGGAAGTTTGTCGTAGAATGCGAGTAGTTCGTCGCATGTCTTGTTGCTGATGGGCTGGCGGTCCTGGGCCGCCGCGATTGACAATGTCGTTGCCAACAGGGCAGGTATGAGGACACCGAGACGTTTGAACATCATGACTTCTTCTCCTCTTGCTGTTGGTGGATTGCTGTTTTAATAAGCCTGTCTTGATTGTCACCATAATCAGGGCGGGGAGTGTGTCAATGCGGAATCGACCGGAGCAGTGGTAACGTCAATAGTTCCATCGAAATTCATGCAGCGGGATCCGGTGGCTCTTCCCACTCATGACATCGATACGAGCCATCAGAACAGAACCAGGAGATCAGGAAAATGATCGATAGAAGAACACTTCTCGCCTCCGCCGGTATGATGGCCCTTGGGCTTTCGTCGCCGTTGCAGGCGCAGGACAAGCCGACTTTCGCTCTCGTTCAAATCAACCAGCAGGCCCTTTTCTTTACGCAGATGAATGAGGGAGCAACCAGGGCGGCGGAGAAGGCCGGCGCTAATCTCGTCATCTTCAATGCCAACAACGACCCAACAGCGCAGAACAACGCCATCGAGACCTACATCCAGCAGAAGGTCAACGGCATCATCGTCGTCGCGATCGACACCAACGGCATCATGCCGGCGGTGAAGGCCGCGGACGCAGCCGGGATTCCGGTCGTTGCCGTCGATGCCGTGCTGCCGGCGGACGGGCCGCAGAAGGCCCAGATCGGCGTTGACAATGAAGGCGCCGGCAAATCGATCGGCGAGCATTTCGTCAAGGTGATGAACGAAACCATGGGCGGCAAGTCCAAGCTCGGCATCGTCGGGGCCTTGAACTCGACGATCCAGAATATTCGCCAGAAGGGCTTCGAGGATATCGTCAAGACGGCGCCCGGCGTCACCATGGCCGGCGTCGTGGACGGACGCAACGTCCAGGACAATGCGCTTTCTGCCGCCGAGAACCTGATTACCGCCAATCCTGACATGACGGCGATCTACGCCACCGGTGAACCGGCGCTGCTTGGTGCGGTGGCGGCAGTCGAAAGCCAGGGCAAACAGGGCCAGATCAAGGTCGTCGGCTGGGACCTCACGGCGTCCGCCATCAAGGGCATCGATAAAGGCTATGTCGTGGGCGTGGTCCAGCAGGATCCCGCCGGGATGGGCGCCGCCGCGGTCGATGCTCTCGCCAAGATTCACGCCGGCGGCACGCCCGAGAAGCAGATCGCGGTGCCGATCACCATCGTCACCAAGGACAATGTCGAACCCTATCGCTCCGTCTTCAAGTGATCGCCAATACCGGGATGGAAGCGGCTTCGGCCGCTTCCGTTGGCGCCCCCATCGTGCCGCGCGCTTCGATGCGCGGCATCCGCAAACGCTTTGGCTCGATCGAAGCGCTCCGTGGTGTCGACCTCGATCTCTATCCGGGCGAATGCCTCGGGTTGGTCGGTGACAACGCCGCGGGAAAATCAACACTCACCAAAGTACTCTCCGGCGCCTATCTGGCCGACGAAGGCACCATCGATCTCGACGGGATTCGCGCCACCTACGCCTCTCCGGCCGAAGCGCGGAAGCTGAAGATCGAGATGGTCTACCAGGATTTGTCGCTGTGCGACACGATCGACGTCGCGGGTAATCTTTTCCTCGGACGCGAGCTCACCGGAGGTTCTGATTTGTTCGGG
>JBKJQD010000368.1:0-6787 GCA_046594125.1 Aestuariivirga sp. | reverse complement strand
CCGGAAAAAGAAGGAGGTCAAACATGCCTTGACCCCAGCCTGACCCACGGAACATAACCGATAGGCGGGTCAGTTCTCGATGGAAAACCCGGGTCAGTTCTGCGTGAAAATCAACATGGTGGGGAGAGAAACGTGCCCCCGGATGAAATGCTCTCTGAGGCGGAAAGCGCCGGCAACATGACTCGCGACCGGATGATCGCCCATCTCCGCACCGCCGATGCGGTGGCCCGCGACGCGGCCGTGCACGGCCACCACCCGTTCGGTGCGGTGCTGGTCGGTCCCGACGACCGCATCCTCATGCGCCAGGGCAATATCGATACCGTGCGCCACGCCGAGACCGAACTTGCGCGGCGCGCGGCGGATGCCTACCCGCCGGAGTTTCTCTGGACCTGCACGCTGGTCTCAACCGGCGAGCCCTGTGCGATGTGCACAGGCACGCTGTACTGGGCCAATATCGGCCGGCTGGTTTACGGTTACGAGGAGGCCAAGCTCCTCGCTGTCACCGGCAACCACTCCGAAAACCCGACGATGAGGCTTGCCGCGCGCACGGTGCTCGGTTCGGGCCAGAAAAAGATCGAGGTGCACGGACCTTTCCCCGCACTCGAGGAAGAGCTGATGGCCCCGCACCGGGACTTCTGGAAACCCGCGCCCAGGGCTTGAAGGTCGTCTCGAAGTGCCCCGTCGCTGGCGCGTCCCGCAGGGAACACCAACACGACAATCCAACCAATGTAGCACGCATCTTTTTTGAAGGTGGGATCGTTTCTGTTCGAGGCATCCGGCAAGGCGACGGTGACGGTGGGTGGCGTGCTTCGAGCAAGCGCATCCGTCGCAATCCGCCACGCTGCGGGCCAAGATGCAGGTGGCCCGCCCCAATTAACAGGAGTCATTTCCGGCGCCGGGCGAATCCATGGTACAAAAATTCTCCGGTGCTGGTGAAGTGGAGACTGGGGACATGACGTCAAAGAAGAGAAATCCTTTGGGAGTTGGCCCGAAGTTCCCGCAAGTTGTCGTTCTCGTCGGCGCAACCGGCGACCTCTCGAAGCGCAAGCTGCTGCCGGGTCTTTTTCACCTGGCCAACTCGGGCTTCATTCCCGGCTGCAGGATCGTCGGCGTTTCCCTGGACGAGATGGACGTCGAGGCCTTTCGCATACTGACCCGTGGCGCGCTCGACGAATTTTCCAGCCGCAAGGTGAGCGAGGAGGACTGGGTGGCGTTTTCTGAAACGCTTGATTATGTGCCAATCTCCAGAGGTGCCGCGGCCCTGAAGCAGGCTGTGGCAAAAGCGGAGAAAAGCATTGGCGGCGAATGCCGGCATGTTCATTATCTCAGCGTTCCGCCCAAGGCGGCCTTGTCGGCCGTGCGGTTGCTGGCCGAGGCCGGATTGGTCGCCAAATGCCGCGTCATCATGGAGAAGCCCTTTGGCACTGATCTCGCCAGCGCCGTCGATCTGAACGCCCAGCTTCACGAAATTTTCACCGAAGAACAGATTTTCCGCATTGATCACTTTCTCGGCAAGGAGCCGGCGCAGAATATTCTGGCATTCCGTTTCGCCAACGGCCTGTTTGAACCGATCTGGAACCGCAACTTCATCGATCATGTACAGATCGATGTTCCGGAGACACTGGGGCTTGGCAAGCGCGTGGGGTTCTATGAAACGACGGGCGCATTCCGCGACATGGTGGTGACCCACCTGTTCCAGATCCTCGCCTTCATGGCCATGGAACCGCCGACGTCGCTGGAGCCCGGACCCATCAGCGAAGAGAAAAACAAGGTCTTCCGGTCGCTTCTGCCGCTTGATCCCAAGGATGTGGTGCGCGGCCAATATGTCGGTTACCGCGAGGAGGAAGGGGTTGATCCGCAATCGGATACCGATACCCTCGTGGCGCTGAAATGCTCGATCGACAATTGGCGATGGGCCGGCGTGCCGTTCTATATGCGCACGGGAAAGAAAATGGCGGAGGGCCAGCGCATCATTTCCATCGCCTTCCGCGAACCGCCCAAGAGCATGTTTCCGGCAGGCTCAGGGGTGGGCAGTCAGGGGCCTGACCATTTGACGTTCGATCTTGCCGATGCCTCCAAAGTGTCGCTGTCGTTCTATGGCAAGCGCCCCGGGCCCGGCATGCACCTCGACAAGCTCAGCCTGCAATTTGCCATGCGCGATACCGGATTGTTCGGTGATGTGCTAGAAGCCTATGAACGCCTGATCCTCGACGCAATGCGCGGTGACCACACCCTGTTCACCACGGCGGAAGGCATCGAGAGGCTGTGGCAGGTGGCCATCCCGCTTCTGGAACTGCCGCCACCGGTGCGGCTCTATCAGCCGGGGTCATGGGGACCGAAATCCATCCATCAGCTGATCGCCCCGCACTCCTGGCGTCTGCCATTCGAACGCGTTTGGCGGTCTCCCGACACCACGGGCGGCTGAGCGGCCAAGGGTTCAGCGATACCGGCGGCAAGACTGCGTGTTGAAAATGGAGAACGTATATGGCCCAAAGATCCAGCCTGCGTCAGGAATTGGAGAATCTGCGTGCGGAACTCGAGGGTCTGCGCAAGGCGGCACCCGAGGTGGTGGCTTCGGGGTTCGAGCAGCAGATGGCGGAACTCAACACATTGGTGCAGTCGATGCTGGACGGTGCCGAGGACGCGGTGAATGAACATCCGGTGGCCGCGGTGGCTGGCGCCTTGGCGCTGGGCATTGTCATTGGCCGGCTGACGGCAAGGTGAGGACACGACGATGAACCTGCAATCCCTGGCGCGCAATCTGCGCATCTATTTTCGCATCGAAATGATCATGGCCGAGGCGCGCCTCAAGTTCATGGCGCGCAAGGCGGGTCTCATGGCGCTGGCCCTGGCCTTGGCGGTCTTCGGGCTGGCGCTTTTGAATGTTGGCCTCTTCGCTTTTCTCCTGCCCATCTGGGGGCCGGTGTGGACGCCCGTCGGGCTCGGCGGCATCAATCTGCTGCTGGCGCTGGTGGCGGTCATTCTCGCCGCCGTGGCAAAACCCGGTGCGGAGCTGGAACTGGCCGAAGACATGCGCAAGGTGACGGCTTCGGCCATCGAGCGCGATCTGACTTCGGGAGCCGCTGGCTTGGGCGCGCTCGGGACTTATCTCGAAGGCGGGCGTACCCTGTCGCTGGTGGTTCCAGCCCTGTCGGCGATCATCGGCGCCCTGCGCAAGAAGAAGAACGCTTAAGCCTCAGAGCTTGCCGATGACGTTGATGAAGACGCCGCGGTCGTCGTGGACGAGGTCGCGCAGGTCGTCGGAGAAGATGCCGAAATTATAGCCGGCGCCGATCTTCATGTTGTCGCCGAGTTGACGGTAGATGGCGGCGAGTGCTCCGAAGTCGCGGGTCTTGCCATCCGGCGACCACAGCACCCGGGCTTCGACCAGGGCATCCCAGGCGTGGACGATGTGCAGGTCGGCGCGCAAGATGCCGAGTTCGGTTGTCGAGGACTCCCAGTCCGAACCCAAGGCGCGGTCACGCGTGTCGCCAATGCGGAAGCCATACTTGGCGCCAAGGGTAAGGCGGTTGTTGAGGTCGTAGCTGGCATCGGCGGAGAAGATATGCGAGCGTTGGGCTGGACCATTGGTGGTGCCGTCGACGGTCACCTGATCATCGCCGGGCAGATCGTAGAGATAAGTATATTTCACGAGCGCGTTGAAGCGGTCGCTGGCGGCGGCGCGATAGGCGAAGCCGAGGGAGCCCTCGACGTATTCTCCGTCGCGGGTTGAGTCGGTGGCGTTGGTGAACACGGCGTCGAGTGCTGCCAGCGTCCGCCAGTCCTCGGACATCTTGACGCCAAGTGCTGCGGACAAAAGATAGGCATCGACGTCGCGCTTGTCGTCCTCGGAGTTGTCGAAGCGGGCTTCGGCTTTCGCTTTGCCGCTCCAGCCATCTTCATTACGATAGGCGGCGGAGAGGGAGGCGGCCTTGCGGTCGAAATCCGGGTTCTTCAGGCCGCTGACGGGATCAGTGGTGTTGTCGTAGACGCGGCCCATTTCGAGGCCGCCGCCAATCGTCCAGCGCGCGTCGGGCGTATAAGTAACGCCATAGGCCTGAGTCAGTGACTGCCGGGCGCCGAACATGTCGAAGTTGTCCTCGCCATAGACGGACCACTGGTCATTGAAGCGGTGTCTGGCACCCGACACGATGCTGCCGAGGTCGCTGCCGGTTAATTCATAGGGCCAGCTGGTTGACGATTGGCGCTCGGCATCGAGCCGGTAGCCGATGTAATAGCGGTCATCGGCGGTCGGGTTATAGCCAAGGGTGGCGGTGGCATCGACACCGAGCGAGCCATAGGACACTTCACCCGAGGCATCGATCTTCTCGGTCAACATGCGCTTGCCGCCAACGCCTGCGCGATTGTCGGCGTGTCGGCTGCCGCTGCGCGAAACCGTTGCCTGTCCGAAGACCCAGGCTTCGGTATGCTCGTCCCAGGCATAGGTGCCGCGCAGGCCGGCATCGCCACGGCGGCCAGTGTCATCGCCGGTAGCCGTGGTGCGCCTCTTCTCGCTGTAGCGTCCGAAGGGTTCGAGGCTGACATGATCGGTGATGCCAACCTTGACCTTGGCGCGGCCATCGCGATCAACGCCACCCTTGCCGGTCCGCTCCTCGCTGTAGGTTGCGGTGGCCTTGCTGCGCGCGCCGAATTCGACGTCGCCGTCCACGCCCCAGCTTTGCTTGCTGTCGGTCACCTCCTGATCGAGTGATGAAAAGCCTTTGCCATAAGCTTCATAACGGGCACCAAGATTGCCCTTGAGCTTGCCTTTTGTCAGGCCATCGAGACCCGCGTGGGCCTCGGCGCGATAGGCATTGGCCTGGCGGTTGGTCTGGCCGGCGCTATCGGTGTCCTGGATGGTGAGGCCGCCATCGGCCGAATAGGAACTGCCAAAGCCTGGGCCTTCGGAGCGGGCGATTTCGCCCTCGATCCAGGTGTCGGGTGCGGCCTGGAGGCGGAGGTCGGCGCCATAGAGCTTTTGATCCGCCGCTCCGGTCTTCTCGGTCATGCCGGTGACGCCGGCGCGCAGGTGATCGCCGAGCCATTGCTGCGCCCTGCCGCCGGTGACGTAACCGCTGGTGTTGCCGGAGGCCGGGGTGAATTCATAGTCGGCGACGATGAAATTACCGGTGCCCGCCGTGCTGGAGGATGGCAACGGATATTTCAGCAGCAACACGCCCTGGACATAGTCGAACTCGTAGTCGTCATCGGCCTTGAGAGTGCGCCTGGCGATGACCCAGCCGGTTACGGTATTGCGCGTCTCGACGGTGACGGTTTCCGAACCAGAGGTGATGTCCTGCTGTTTGAGGAAATAGGCCGAGCCGCCGGTGGCGCGGAAAATGTCGTGCTGCGGCAGGGTGCCGGGCTGGGCGGCATAGACGTCGGCGGCGCTGCGCGCCTCGCCACCCGGCGTGACTTTCTCGGAACGGTAGACACCGCTGGCGCCATAGAGGGCGCGGTTGCCGCGCAGGAACTGGGTGCCGGTGATGTTGGAGCGGAAATTGCCCCACATGACATGGCTCGGGCCGTTCTCGAGACGGACATAGAACTTGCCGCGTGTCGGGGCATCTTCCACCACACTCGAGTCGTCGCCATAGACGGGATAATAGTCATTGGGATCGATGCGCTTCAAAAACTGGCGCGGGTCCTTGGCATCGAGGCCCTTGAACAGATCCTCTATCTTGCCGTCACCGGTGTCGCCCGCCGCGGTGAGGAGATATTTCCCCTTGATTTTGCCCTTCACATAAAAGGCAAGGCGGCCGCGCGTGTAGATGCTGTCATACTCGCCGGGCTTCACATCCTCGATGTGCTTGCTGCCGGTGCGATAGCCGGCGGTCAAGTCGGCGAGTGCCACATAGAACCAGTCGTTCTTCGGAATGTCGATGTCGCGGTTGAAGGCGATGCCCTTGCCGCCATTCAGCACCGTGACGGCGACGTTGCGGGTGCCCGCCGGAAGGATGCGCTGCACGACGAAGGCGTTGGAAATGTCGACGGGTACCGGTTCGTCGAAGACGGTGACGCGGTGGCCTGCCGGGACGTTCTTGCCATAGACGGTTACGGCGCCACCGTTCACCACGATGTTGCGGATGGCGGTGCGGTCCTCGCTGTAGCCTGGTGCCACGGCGGCATCAACCGGCTGATGCGGTTTCAAATCGCGCTCCGAGCGAATGAGTGTCAATGGCACGGTCTCGTCATAGCGGCCTTCGGCATCATAGACGCGGAAGACATAGTCCATCTCGGGTGGGGCATCGGCGGGCATGCGCCAGACGGCGAGCCCCGGCGGCGCCACATCGAGCCAGGCATAGGGTTCGCCCTTTGCAACATCGCCGTGCTTGTAGATACGCAGTTCGCGGCGGGCAACGAAAGCCGGATAGTTGAAGCTGGTGAGGAAGGTCACGGTTTCGCCCGCCGCATAAGCGCTGCGGATGGGGGCGGTCGAGACATTGAGAACCGGGGTGACGCCCAAGCCGTCAAACTTCACTTCGATATCGACGGCGGCAAGGCCCACGTCGGTCTTGCGCCGTTCATCGGTTACGATGCCGCTGCCATCGACCGTGACACCATCGACCGAGATGACGAAGGGCGAGGGCTGGCCCGCCCAGAGCAGCGAGGGCGCCAGACCAAGTGCCGTGCCAAACAGGGCGGCCGCCGCCACGCCGCGGCGCAACAGGCGCCCCAGCTGTCCGGCTTGCGGAATTGATTTTCCGGTCAACACGCTACTCCACACTCACGGCACGGGCATCGATGACGAGGCGGTAACCGCCGCTTCGCCGTTTCCATTCATCGG
>JBKJQD010000347.1:0-3981 GCA_046594125.1 Aestuariivirga sp. | reverse complement strand
GACCTGATCGCCGATCTCGAGCAGGCCCTGGCCGGGCTCTGAGCAGCCGTGATCAGTAAAGTCCAGTCTTGTAGTCGCCCTCGACATCGGCATCGGCCGCCGAGGCTGTCACTTCGTCGACACCGGTTTCACAAGTCTGATCCAGGATGATGCGGGCGATGGACGGCATCTGCGCACGCTCCCGCCGGTAGTCGTCCTGCCAGAGCTTCGAGCGTTTAAGCGCCTTGGCGCAATGCATGAAAACTTCATCAATGGTGATGAGCATGCCGACCTTCGGCGGCTTGCCGTTCACAACGCAATTCTTGAGAAGCTCCGCGTCATCGGTGATACGCGCCCGGCCTGCCACGCGCAACGTGTCCTCGAAGCCGGGGATAAAGAACAGACAGGCGACATTCGGATTCTCGACAATGTTGACCATTGTGTCGAGGCGGTTGTTGCCGGGCCGGTCGGGGATCAGGATGGTCTTGTCGTCAATCACATGGACAAAGCCCGGCGGGTCGCCGCGCGGTGAGACATCGGCCTTGCCCTGGGCATTGGCCGTGGACAGCACCAGGAATGGTGACATCGCCATGAACTGCCGCGAATACCGGTCAAGTGCCGGTAGCACCTTCTGCACCGCCAGTGGATGCATGGCATGGAAGTTGGCGCGCAGGCTCGCTTCGTCGCCGATCATGTGTTGCGCAGGCCTTCCTTGCGGACGAAGGCTTCGGCCTGGTCGAGAGCCTTCTCGGCAATGTCGAACATCTCGTGGATTTCGTCCGCTGTGATGATGAGCGGCGGGCAGAAGGCAACCGAGTCCTGCACGAAGCGCAGAATAAGCCCCAATTCCTGCGCCATGTTCACCGCCGCCGCACCGACACCCTTCTTGAAATCGAAGGGGCGCTTGGTCTTCTTGTCGGCCACCAGCTCGACGGCGCCGATGAGACCGACGCCGCGGGCTTCGCCGACCAGCGGATGCTCGCCGAGTTTCCTGAGCCGCGACTGGAAGACGTTGGACACCTTCTTGGCGTGTTCCATGATCTTGTCGCGCTCATAGATCTCGATGGTCTTCAGCGCCACCGCGCAGCCCACCGGATGGGCCGTATAAGTAAAGCCATGGCCGAAGACGCCGAGCTTGCGGCTCTCATCGAGCATGGCCTGATAGAGGTCTTCCTCGATGGTCAGCGCACTCATCGGGAAATAGGCCGAAGTGATGGCCTTGGCCATGGAGATCGAATGCGCCTTGATCTTGTAGGTCTGCGTACCGAACCAGTTGCCGGTGCGCCCGAAGCCGCAGATCACCTCGTCGACGATGAAGCGCACGTCGTATTTTTCCAGCACCGCGGCGATCTTGGCGAAATAGCCCTCCGGCGGCACGATGACGCCGCCCGCCCCCATCACCGGCTCGGCGATGAAGGCGGCAACCGTCTCCGGGCCTTCGCTCTGGATGAGATCGTCAAGATCCTGCGCCATGCGGCTGGAGAATTGCTCCTCGGTCTCGTCTTCCTGGCCGTAACGGTAAAAATGCGGGCAGGAGGTGTGCAGGATGCCCTTGATCGGCAGGTCGAAGTCGCTGTGCAGCCACGGCAGGCCGGTGAGCGAGGCCGACGCGATGGTGACACCGTGATAGCCGCGGATGCGCGAGATGATTTTTTTCTTCTCAGGTTTGCCCCGGGCGTTGTTCATGTACCAGGTGAGCTTGATCTGCATGTCGTTGGCTTCCGAGCCCGACGTGCCGAACAGAATCTTCGAGGCGGGGATGGGCGAAATCTCCTTCAGCTTCTCGGAGAGTTCGATGACGCCGTCATGGGACTTGCCGCCAAAGGCATGGGTGAAGGATACCTTGCGCATGGCGGATGCGGCGGCATCCGCCAGTTCCCCGTTGCCATAGCCCAGCGCCGTACACCACAAGCCGGCCAAGCCCTCGATGTAGCGCTTGCCCTTGTCGTCATAGAGATAGATGCCGCGGCCCTCGTTCAGGATGACCGGCCCAACTTCGCGGTGGCGCGCCAGATTCGTGTATGGGTGAATGACAGTTTCAATATCACGGACGGCCATATTGGACAGCGGCATAAGTTTTCTCCGGTTATTTCGCAAAGTATCTCACACCTGGCAGCTCTTTGAAATGCGCATCGCATGTCAACAGTTCGGCGTCTGCCGCCAACGCTGTAGCATAGATAATGGCATCAGAGCCATGCAGCTTGTGCTCCCGCGCCAGCCCCGCGGCGCGCAGGGCGATTGCCGTATCGAGCGGAACAATGACGCAGGTCATCGTCAAGGCGATTACCCGGTCGGCATCTTCCTCCGAGCGCTCGCGGCACAACCATTTGTAAAGCTCGTACTGCACCAATGCCGGCACAACACAGCTCTCTGCCGGAACGATGTGGCGTTTCGCTTCGGCGCCCAGCGCCGTGCCAAGGAAAGTCTCGATCCACAGGGAGGAATCGACGAGACGCATCAGAACCGGTCCCGCCGGTCGCGATAATTGACCGGGTTTGCCCCCTTGGCCATCCCGAAGAGGTCATCGGCTTCGGGCACCGGCATCACCAGCACGCCTTTGCCCTTGGGAATGAAGACAAAGCGTTGCCCGGCTTTCCAGCCTTCCTGGTCGCGCACTTCCTTTGGAATTGAGATCTGGAACTTGGCTGAAAGCGTGGCGATTGCGGTCATGTTCTTACGTTTCTCTTGTCGATGAGTTTAGCGTAAGAATAACATTCTGCCGCGATGATCGCAATCATTGTCTCAAAACCGCAGCAGCCGGAACCACCGGGCAAAATTGAGGAGGCTGACCAGTGCCGAGGCCACGTAGGTGAAGGCTGCCGCCTTCAGCACACTGCGGGCGCCGGGCATGTCATCGGCGGGAATGAGGCGTTCGAGGTCCGGCAGCGCGCGCTTGAAACTGGCGTCGAATTCCGTGGGCAGTGTGACCGCGTGAATGACCACCGTTGAGAACATGACGCCGATCGCCACAACGATCTCGCCAAGCAGAATGACAGGTGATCTGGTGAGCGCGAAGACGAGTGGCGCGGCAAACAGCAGCGCTCGTCCGGTGCGATTGATGGCATTGGTATAGCCCACCAGTCTTTGGCGGATGTGAAGCGGCAAGTAACCTTCGGCATCCTGCCGTGCGTGACCCACCTCGTGGGCGGCAACCGCCACGGCGGTGATTGATTTGCCGTCAAAGTTCGACGCCGACAGCCGCACCGCCTTGTCGACGGGCGAATAGTGGTCGCCTTCTGGAATGCGTTCGACCCTGATTGCTTGCAGCCCGGCTTCGTCCAGTAGGTGCCGTGCCAGTTCACCGCCAGTGCCGGGAAAATCGTCCCGTGCAACGCCGTACTTTGCCATGGTGGCACGAATCCAAGCCTGCGGGCCGAAGATCAGCCCGAAAAAGAGGACCGCGCCAAGGAGAGCGATGATCACCATGGCGCAGCTCTATAACGCGGAAACCTTTAGTTTCCCAAAATAGCACTTTCCAGAATATCCAGCCCTTCCTTCAGCACCATCTCGGATGCCGTGAGTGGCGTCAGCAGGCGCACCGTGTCGCTGTAGACGCCGCAGGTGAGGATCAGCAGGCCGCGCTCCAGGCACTTGGCGGCCAGTGCCTTGGCGCCTGCCGCGTCGGGTTCGTTGCCACCGTGCTGGGTGACCAATTCAAAGGCGCACATGGCGCCCAGGCCCCGGATATCGCCGATCGGCATGCCGCGGCCCTTGGCCTTCACCGCCTTCATGCGCTCCATGATGATCTTGCCTTGGGCCTCGGCCTTCTCGAGGAGTCCCTCCTGCTCGAAAGCATCGAAGACGCCAAGCGCTGCCGCACAGGCAACGGGATTGCCCGCGTAGGTGCCGCCGATGCCGCCCGGCTCCGGCGCATCCATGATTGCCGCGCGCCCCACCACGCCCGCCAGCGGAAAGCCGCCGGCCAGCGATTTTGCAACCGTGACAAGATCAGGCTCTACGCCGAAATGCTCCATCGCAAACCATTTGCCCGTGCGCCCGAAG
>JBKJQD010000231.1:0-5730 GCA_046594125.1 Aestuariivirga sp. | reverse complement strand
CGACCTGCCGCGGCTCGGGAATATCGGTGATATCCACGATCGCAAGCGCCGCTCCCGCACCAAGTGGAATTATACCAGGAACATCCAAACCTTCGGCACCAAGTGCCGCCATCCATGCCAGTTCGGAGCGGAGTTCCGCATCACTATGATTGAGCTGCTGCCGGTTTCACGGACGGTTGCTTAAGTCACTTCCGCTCTCCTTTCAAACTCAATAGGGCTTAGATAGCCAATTGCCGAATGGCGGCGCTTGGGATTGTAGAAACGCTCGATGAAGTCGAAGACACCGGCGCGGGCCTGGTTGCGTGAGCGGTGGACTTTACGGTCTGTGGGTTCGGTTTTGAGCGCCGGGAAGAAGCTCTCCATTGCGGCGTTGTCCCGGACATTGCCTGAACGGCTCATCGAGCAAGTGACGCCATTGACACATTGTCCTGCATCAACCTTCTGAACTGCCCGGATGGGTATTGGCTGCCCTGGCCGGAGTGATGCAGCAAGGCATCCGGTTTGCCGCGCCGCCGGATGGCCATGACAAGGGCATCCGTCACAAGCTGGGCCGTCATCGTCGCACTCATCGGCCAGCCAGCAACGCGACGTGAGAACAGGTCAATGACAGCTGCCACATAAAGCCAGCCCTCAGTTGTCCAGACATAGGTGAAATCAGCAATCCATTTGCGGTTGGGTTGTGCCGCATGGAACTGCCGGTCCAGAATGTTCGGCGCAATTGCATGGGTCGCGCGCCGGCCCGTGCCGGAAGGCAGCTGGCGCCGCCGCGGACGGGCTTTCAGGGCGTTTTTGTGCATCAGACGTTCAATGCGATGCAGTCCACAGGACACGCCTTCAGCCAGCACATCCTTCCAGACACGCCGGGCACCATAGAGCCTGCCCCGGCGAAGGCCGGGGTCCGGTCACTGTCGAGGAAGCTCCGGCGGATGAGATCCAGCACGGTCTCATTCTCCAGAGTCCTCTTGGCAGGCTGGCGGTTGAGCCAGTCATGGACGCCGGACTTCGAAACATCCAGCGCTTTGCACAGCCATGCCACCGGCCAGATCGTCCGGTGCTTCGCGGCAAATGCGAACTTCATATCGCATCCCTCGCGAAGTAGGCCGCGGCCTTTTTCAGGATGTCACGCCAGGCCTTCAACCTCGCAACTTCTTTGCGCAAACCATCGATTTCCAACTGTTCTGGCTTCATCTGCCCGAGGCCGGGAAACGCGTCGTTGGGGTCAGCATCAAACTCCTTCAGCCAACGCCGCAGCATGTTGTGGTTGACATCAAGATCACCAGCCGCCTGCACAATCGAAACGCCACGATCCCTGACCAAGTTCACCTGCCTCAAGCTTGAACTCGCGGCAATACCTCTTTCTTTCCATCTGAAACCTCCAGTTCCATCAAACCACCTCAACTCAGTGTCCGTGAAACCGGCAGCAGCTCACAATTCCATTTGAAATCAAAAACTTCGATTGGCAGCCAAATTGCGTCAAGCGCGCCATCCAACCGTCCGGGGCTGCTCTGCCGGCCGGAACCATTGCTTGACAAAGTCACAAACAAGTTCTTGCCGCGCCCGAGGTCGAGATAGACTGCCTCGCCAGTCACACTGGTTACACCCCTTCTGCCGCCGCCATTGAGATTGAAGGTTGAGCCATAGGAGCCCTGGATGACGCTCGAAGCCTGCTTCGGCCCGTCCGGGGTCATCGCCTCGATGGTCAGGCGGTAATTGAAGCTGATGGTCGGGTAGCGCAGCCATGGCAGGGCGATCAGCCCGGCAACAAAAAATGCGAGGCCCAGCAGGGCTTTTGCGGATTCAGCTCTGATCATGATCGGTCCAGCTGCTGTAGCTGCCAGGATAGCCAAGATGCGGATGCCCGCGGTTGTCCACAAGAGCCTGCGTGCCAGGCACGTATGGAAGAGTTGAAACTATCATCCCCATGCAGAATTAGTTGTCACCGATCTCACGCCATAAAATTGAAACGCGAAATGGCTCAACGCCTCTAAATGTTACATCTGCCCTTCCGCCGCCAGGCGTTTGTCGAGGTAGGTGGCGCTGATCTTGGTCAGTTCCTCGATCTTGTCCTGGAAGAAGTGATTGGCCCCGGCGATCACCCGGTGCTCGACGGCGATGCCCTTCTGGGTCTTCAGTTTCGATACCAGGCTGTGCACGGCCTCGGGTGAGGTGACCGTGTCCTTCTCGCCATTGATGAAAAGTCCCGAGGCCGGGCAGGGCGCCAGGAACGAGAAATCATAGTGTTTGGCCAGCGGCGCCACCGAGATGAAGCCGGAGATTTCCGGCCGCCGCATCAGCAGTTGCATGGAAATCCAGGCGCCGAACGACACCCCGCCAATCCAGCAGATGCGTGCCTCGCGGTTATAGGATTGCAGCCAGTCGAGTGCCGAGGCGGCATCGGCCAATTCCCCCGCCCCGTTCTCGAAAATGCCCTGGCTGCGGCCGACACCGCGAAAATTGAAGCGCAGCACCGAGAAGCCCCGGCTCTGGAACATCTGGTAGAGCGCATGGACGATGGGGTTGTTCATCGTGCCGCCAAACGCCGGATGCGGGTGCAGCAGGATGGCGATGGGCGAACCGGGGGCCTTGGAATGATGGTAGCGGGCTTCGATACGTCCGGCCGGGCCGTTGAAAATGACTTCTGGCATGTAGGCTTGATGTCCTTGTCCACCGGGGCAGCAGAATAGTTGACTCCTGCAGTCGGGCTTTCTATATGCGTAGTTTAGAACAGTTCTTGAATGGATGCGCCCGTGGCGGCATCCGCTGGCCTCCGCCTTTAGCACGGGTGGGGGGTGAAAAATCAAGAACTTCGTGCGTGCGAAACGGGACGACTGGCAATGAAACTGAGCACCAAGGGCCGCTACGCCGTCATGGCGATGATCGATATCGGCGAGCATTCGGATGGCGAGCCAGTCTCGCTGGCCGGGATTGCCCGGCGTCAGGACATCAGCCAGGAGTATCTTGAGCAGCTCTTCGGCAAACTGCGCAGGGCGGGACTGGTCGACAGCGCTAGAGGCCCCGGCGGCGGCTATCGCCTGTCACGCCCTGCCGCTGAAATTGCCCTGTCCGAAGTCATCCTCGCCGCCGACGAGGAATTGCGCGTCACCCGCTGCGAGGGCGATGCCGTGGAAGGTTGCCTCAAGGGTGAACGCTGCAATGCCCACGACCTGTGGTCGTCGCTTGGCCGCCAGATGATGAATTTCCTCGCCGCCATCACCCTGGAAGACGTGGTCGAGAAGCGCAATCTGGCGCTCGCCGCCTCGATCAAGCAGGCCAAGGAAAGGCATGTGAGGCCCCTCGAAACAAGGCAGAGCGCGTGAGAGTCTATCTCGACCATAATGCCACCAGCCCGCTGCGGCCCGCCGCCAGGGCGGCGATGCTGGCGGCCATAGAGGTTGCTGGCAATGCCTCCTCGATCCATGGCGAAGGCCGCGCCGCCCATGCGCTGCTCGACGCGGCGCGCGATCAGGTGGCGCTGGCTCTGGGCGTTATCGCCCCCATGGTGGTGTTCACCAGCGGTGGCAGCGAAGCCAACAACATGGCCCTGAAGGGAGCCCCGGTTGAGCGTTTGCTGGTATCGGCCATCGAGCACCCGTCGGTGCTGGCGGCCGCCGGGGCCTCGGGCAAGCCTGTCGAACTGATCCCGGTCACGGCCAGCGGGGTGATCGATCTTGACGCCCTGGCCCGCCTGCTGCCGGGACCGCGCGCCCTGGTCAGCGTCATGCTGGCCAACAACGAGACCGGCATCATCCAGCCGGTCCGCGACGTGGTGGCGCTGGCCCAGTCCCATGGCGCATTGGTTCACACCGATGCAGTTCAGGCTTTCGGCAAGATACCGGTCAATTTCGGATTGCTTGGCGTCGACTGCATGACCGTCTCGGCCCACAAGCTGGGGGGCCCAACGGGCATCGGCGCCCTGATCGTCCGCGACGGCTTGCCGGTTTCGCAGCTGATCCATGGCGGCGGCCAGGAACTGCGCCGCCGGGCGGGCACGGAAAACCTCTCGGGCGTTGCCGGATTTGCCGCAGTGGTGCAAGATAATATAAACAACATCAACCTGTTGCGGGATTATCTTGAATCGGCACTCGAGGATGCGGTGATCATCGGCGAGCGCCTTGAGCGGCTGCCGAATACCACCTGTTTCGCGGTGCCCGGCATGAGTGCCGAGACCCTGCTGATGGCCTTCGATCTGGAAGGTATTGCGGTGTCATCGGGTTCGGCCTGTTCGTCGGGCAAGGTGTCGAAATCCCATGTGCTTGCCGCCATGGGTGTCACACCTGAAATCTCTAGCGCCGCCATTCGCGTATCGCTGGGTTGGACCACGACGCCTGAGACCATCGAAAATTTCATCGCCGTGTGGCGCCGGATTGTGGCGCGGCACAAGGCGCGTGCTGCTGCATAGGAGCCGACATGGCTGATCTCGACACCATCGAACTGGTCAAGGACATCGAAGTCGACAAGTACAAGTACGGCTTCACCACCGATATCGAATCCGATTTCGCGCCCAAGGGCCTGAATGAGGACATCGTGCGCTTCATCTCGGCGAAAAAGGGCGAACCCGCCTGGATGCTCGAAGGCCGCCTCGAGGCCTATCGCCGCTGGCTGCAGATGGACGAACCCGCCTGGGCGCGTGTCCACTATCCCAAGATCGATTTTCAGGACCTCTATTACTACGCAGCACCCAAAAGCATGGCGGGGCCGAAGAGCCTCGACGAGATCGACCCCAAGCTGCTCGAAACCTATGCCAAGCTCGGCATCCCGCTGAAGGAACAGGAAATCCTCGCAGGCGTCCGGAAGCAGGGCGAAAAGAGCGATCTCGATGACGTCGGCGGCAGCGAGTATGGCTCCGGCAGAGTGGCCATCGACGCCGTCTTTGACTCGGTTTCCGTCATCACCACCTTCAAGGCGGAACTGGCCAAGGCCGGCGTCATTTTCTGTTCGATCTCCGAAGCGCTGCGCGAGCATCCGGAACTGGTGCGGAAATACCTCTTCTCGGTGGTGCCGCAGGGCGACAATTACTATGCGGCGCTGAATTCGGCGGTGTTTTCCGATGGCTCCTTCGTCTACGTGCCGCCCAATACCCGCTGCCCCATGGAGCTTTCCACCTATTTCCGCATGAACGCCAAGAACACCGGGCAGTTCGAGCGTACATTGATCATCGCCGACAAGGGCGCCTATGTCTCCTATCTCGAAGGCTGCACGGCACCGACGCGCGAGGAGAGCCAGCTCCACGCCGCCGTTGTCGAACTGGTGGCGCTCGACGATGCCGAGATCAAATATTCGACTGTGCAGAACTGGTATCCGGGCGATGCCGAGGGCAAGGGCGGCATCTATAATTTCGTGACCAAGCGCGGTAAGTGCGCAGGCAGAAATTCGAAGATCTCCTGGACCCAGGTCGAGACCGGCTCGGCCATCACCTGGAAGTACCCCAGCGTCATCCTGCAGGGGGACAACTCGGTCGGCGAGTTTTACTCGGTGGCGCTTACCGCCAACCGACAGCAGGCCGACACCGGGACCAAGATGATCCACATCGGCAAGAACACCCGCAGCACCATCCTTTCGAAGGGAATATCCGCCGGGCGCGGCCAGAACACTTACCGGGGCCTGGTGAATATTCTGCCCGGGGCGACCGGCGCGCGCAACTATACGCAATGCGACTCGCTGCTGTTGGGTGACCAGTGCGGCGCGCACACCTTCCCCTACATCGAGGTGAAAAACCCCAGCGCGCGGGTC